>SCVT01000119.1 GCA_004296815.1 Reyranella sp.
TGTCCATCTTCAGGGCGGTCAGGAAGCCCGGCGCCACCTTGGTGTGGACGGCGCCGAAGTCGCGCATCGCCTGCCAGGCCGCTGCCGAGCCGGCGGTGACGGGGAACTCTCTTTTCAGTGTTGCCATGTTCGTCACTCCTCTTGGGGAATGACGGCAAGATGGGGTGGACGTTGCGTCCGGTCTGGCGGTTTTCGGACGCCGTCGTCAGGCCTCTTCCATCATCTGTTTCCAGCTCTCCTCGACGCTCGACCGCTCCAGATCGCGGGTGATGAACACGAGCCGCGAGCGGCGATCGCCCTCCGGCCAGCGGGCCAGCAGGGTGGGAGGATGGAACGTGCGGTGCACGCCGTGGATGACCAGCGGCTGGCTTTCGCCCGTGACGTTGAGCACGCCCTTCACACGCAGCAGGCGGTCGCCCCACGAGGCCCGCACCGCCATGAGCCAGCGATTGAAGATGTCCCAGTCGAGCGGTTCCTCGAAGGTGAGGCAGAACGACCCGATATGGGAGTCGTGGCGCGAGCGGTCGTGATGATGGAGATGATGTGCGTGCCCATGGCCATGGTCGTGCGCCTCGGCGTTCAGCCAGGCTTGCACCTTGTTGCTCTTGCCCGAGGGGTCGAAAGGACCGGAGTCGAAGAGCAGCGCCGGGTCGATGTCGCCCTGGACGATCTCGTAAAGCCCGGCGCCCGGATTGAGGTCCTCCAGCCGGGCGCGCAGGCGGGCGCTGGTGTCGATGTCGGCGAGGTCGGTCTTGCTGATCAGCAGCCGGTCGGCGACGGCCGCCTGCTTCACGGCCTCCTGGTGCTCGTCGAGCTGGCGCGCGCCGTTCACGGCGTCGACTGTCGCCACCACGCCGTCGAGCCGGTAGTCGTGGCTGATCATCGGGTGGTTGAGCAGGAGCTGCAGGATCGGCGCCGGATCGGCGAGGCCCGTCGTCTCGAGCAGCACGCGGTCGAAGGGCGGTGTCTCGCCGGCCTGGCGGCGGCGGGCGATGTCGCGCAGGGTCTTGTCCAGATCGCCCTGGATCGTGCAGCAGACGCAGCCCGACTGCAGCAGCACCATGTCGCCGCCGACCTGCTCCATGAAGAGGTGATCGAGTCCGACCTCGCCGAACTCGTTCACGAGGACGAGACTGCGCGCCATGCGCGGATCGCCCAGCACGCGATTGAGCAGGGTGGTCTTGCCGCTGCCGAGGAAGCCGGTGATCAGCGCCACGGGCATGCGCTCAGCCGACTTGTCGCGATCGAACAGGCTCATGCCACGGCACTCTCTTCAATGCATATGTAACAAGATAACAACCGTGCTTCTCCTTGACTGGCGAAGGAGAGGGCAGGACGCTCCGCACATCAATCAATAAAAGGAGGAGCGTCCATGGACTCGAGATATCTTCAAGACAAGGAAGAGCTCAAGCAGGCCGGCGTCGACGAGGAGCGTCGCAACTTCCTCACGGCCGGACTGGTCGGCGGTGCGGTCGCGGCCGGCACGCTGATCGCGGGCGCCGCGCACGCCCAGCAGGTCGCACAAGCGCCGACGCAGGCTTGGTGGCCGCATCCCAAATGGGGCAAGGACGACCAGGCCGGCGCCTCGAACTACATGACCCCGGCCAAGGTGCTGGACACGGTCAAGCTCATCAAGGACGGCAAGGTTTACCGCATCGGCCGCATGTACGAGTCGGGCATGCCGAAGTTCGGCGAGCGCGCCTTCACGCTGCGCATCCCCGGCGGTCCGACCGGCGGTCCGTTCGGCGCCAACAAGCTCATCTACAACGACGAGTTTCTGGCCACCGAGATCGGCCAGACCGGCACGCAGTTCGACGGCCTCGCGCATATCGGCATCCAGATGGGCAAGGACGGCGACAAGAACGAGATGCGCTACTACAACGGCGTCACCGAGCAGGAGCTGGGTGGCGCTTACGGCATGAAGAAGCTCGGCATCGAGAACGTGAAGCCGTTCTTCACGCGCGGCCATCTGTTCGACCTCAAGGCGCACAAGGGCGCCATGATGGAGGCGGGGCAGGAGATCACCGTCGCCGACCTGCGCGCCTGCCTGCAGAAGCAGAACATGCAGGAAGCCGACATCAAGGAAGGCGATGCGGTGTTCTTCAACACCGGCTGGGGCGAGCTCTGGATGAAGAACAACGACAAGTTCAACGCCGGCGAGCCGGGCATCGGCATGGAAGTCGCGAAGTGGTGCATCGACAAGGGCATCAGCCTCACCGGTGGCGACCAGTGGGCGACCGAGGTGGTGCCCAACCCCGACAAGAACCTGGCTTTCCCGGTGCATGGCGAGCTGATCACCAAGCACGGGA
>SCVT01000120.1 GCA_004296815.1 Reyranella sp.
GGCGGCGAAATCTATCCGGCGCTGGAGAAGGGCACGATCGACGCCGCCGAATGGGTCGGTCCGTACGACGACCAGAAGCTCGGCTTCAACAAGGTCGCGCCGAACTACTACTATCCCGGCTGGTGGGAAGCCGGCCCGCAGCTCTCGGCCTACGTGAACACCACGAAGTGGGCGGAGCTGCCGAAGTCGTACCAGGCGATCGTCGAGGCCGCCGCCGCCAAGGCGCACACCTCGATGCTGTCGAAGTACGATGCGCAGAACCCGAAGGCGGTGCGCGAGCTCGTGGCCTCCGGCACCAAGCTGCTGCCGTTCTCGCCGCAGGTTCTCGAGGCCTGCTACAACGCGACCAACGAGCTGTTCGCGCAGCTCAACGAGAAGAACCCGAAGTGGAAGAAGATCTTCGAGTCGTGGAAGCCGTTCCGCGCCGAGGAGGTTCTGTGGTTCCGCGTGGCCGAGAACACGCTGGACAACTTCATGGCCCGCCAGTCGGCCGGGAATAAGCTCTGATCTCCAGGCCCTTGAAAAGGCTACGGAAAACCCCGCTTTGGCGGGGTTTTCTTTTGCTTTCAGCGACGCGGCAATCACCTTTCCAAGCCCGGTGGGCCATGCCATAAACCGGCCGCCGCGAAGGCGGTTCGCGTTGCAGAATACGCACGCGACGTAGAAGAGCTTAGGGAGAATTCCTCAAATGCAACGTCGCAAGTTCATCCGCACGGCCGGTATCGGCGGTGCGACGGTGGCTGCCGCCGGCACGCTCGCTGCGCCGGCTGTCGCCCAGTCGATGCCCGAAGTGAAGTGGCGCCTGGCGTCGAGCTTCCCGAAGTCGCTCGACACCATCTACGGCGCCGGCGAGTTCTTCGCCAAGCGCGTCGCCGCACTCACCGACAACAAGTTCCAGATCCGTGTCTTCGCCGCCGGCGAGATCGTCCCGGGCCTGCAGGTGGTCGATGCCGTGCAGAACGAGACGGTCGAGTGCGGCCACACGGCCTCGTACTACTATGTCGGCAAGGACCCGACCTTCGCCTTCGACACCGCGCTGCCGTTCGGCCTCAACACCCGCCAGCACAATGCGTGGGTCTACTTCGGCGGCGGGCTCGAGCTGATGCGCGAGTTCTACAAGGACTACAAGATGACCTCCTTCCTGGTCAGCCACACCGGTGCCCAGATGGGCGGCTGGTGGCGCAAGGAGATCAAGTCGCCCGAGGACATGAAGGGCGTGAAGATGCGCATCGGCGGCTTCGCCGGCCAGGTGATGGCCAAGCTCGGCGTGGTGCCGCAGCAGATCGCCGGCGGCGAGATCTATCCGTCGCTCGAGAAGGGCACGATCGACGCCGCTGAATGGGTCGGCCCGTACGACGACCAGAAGCTCGGCTTCAACAAGGTCGCGCCCTACTACTACTATCCCGGCTGGTGGGAAGGCTCCGCGGCACTGTCGCTCTACTGCGGCGACAAGGCGTTCGACGCCCTGCCGCCGGCGTACAAGGAGGCCATCGCGGTCGCGGCCGGCGACACCACAACCTGGTCGGTCGCCAAGTACGATGCCCAGAACCCGAAGGCGCTGCGCGAGCTGGTCGCGGCCGGCACGAAGTTCCTGCCGTTCCCGCAGTCGGTGATGGAGGCGTGCTTCAACGCCGCCAACGAGCTCTACGCCGACACGATCGCGAAGAACCCCAAGTTCAAGAAGGTCTACGAGTCCTGGAAGCCCTTTCGGAACGAGGAAGTCCTGTGGTTCCGCGTGGCCGAGAACACGTTCGACAACTTCATGGCGCGCCAGTCGGCAGCCAACAAGCTCTAGACCTCCGGCACTGCCGGTCGAAAGCCCCGCTTCGGCGGGGCTTTTTTTGTCCTGCGATCTTTGCCTGCACCGTGCGACATGCCATGCTGATTCCGCCGGTTGGAATCAAAAATCGGCTAGCAAAAGAAAATCGGGAGGAATGACATGCAAAGACGCAGATTTCTGAAGTCGTCTGCTATTGCCGGCGTCGCCGTCGGCGGCGTCGCGGCACCCGCCATCGCGCAGTCGATGCCGGAGCTCAAATGGCGACTCGCATCGAGCTTTCCGAAGTCGCTCGATACGCTCTATGGCGCAGGCGAAGTGTTCGCCAAGTACATCCAGGAGATGACGGACAACAGACTCCAGATCCGCGTCTTCGCCTCAGGCGAGATTGTGCCCGGCCTGCAGGTGCTCGATGCGGTGCAGAACGGCACGGTCGAGATGGGACACTCTGCCGGCACCTACTACTTCGGCAAGGAACCGGCGCTGGCCATCGACACGGCGCTGCCGTTCGGCACCAACGCGCGCCAGCAGGAAGCGTGGGTCAGGTGGGGCGGCGGCCGCGAGCTGATGAACGAGGTCTACAAGGACTACAACATCTACTCCATGCCGTGCGGCAACACCGGCGCGCAGATGGGCGGCTGGTTCCGCAAGGAGATCAAGACCGTCGATGACATGAAGGGGCTCAAGTTCCGCATCGCCGGCATCGCCGGCCTGATCTGCGCCAAGCTTGGCGCGGTGCCCCAGCAGATCGCCGGTGGTGAAATCTACCCGGCGCTGGAGAAAGGCACGATCGATGCCGCCGAATGGGTCGGTCCGTACGACGACCAGAAGCTCGGCTTCA
>SCVT01000121.1 GCA_004296815.1 Reyranella sp.
GTGATCGACTACGTGCCGCGCGCCAGGCTGGTCGAGAGCAAGTCGCTGAAGCTCTACCTCAACAGCTTCCGCAGCGAGGCAGCCTTCCACGAGGATTGCACGGTGGGCATTGCGAAGCGGCTGGTGAAGGAACTCGCGCCGCGCTGGCTCAGGATCGCGGGCTACTGGTATCCGCGCGGCGGCATGCCGATCGACGTCTTCTGGCAGACCGCGGCGCCGCCCAAGGGCCTGTGGCTGCCCGATACCGGCGTCGCGCCCTATCGCGGCCGGGGATGATGACCCGGCGGCCGCCGACACCGACCCGACCTCCGAAGCCCGCGACCGCGCGCGAGCTGCGCGACGCCATCCGCGACCAGGCGCTGAAGCTCGGCTTCGATGCCGTGGGCTTCGCGCCGGCGCGGCTCGATCCGGCGTCGCGGCAGCAGCGGCTGGAGCGGCTGGCGGAGTTCGTAGGCCAGGGCTTCCAGGGCGACATGGGCTGGCTGGGCGACCGCGCCGAGCAGCGCGTCGATCCGCGCACCCTGTGGCGCGACGCCGGCACCATCGTCTCGGTGGCGCTGAACTACGGGCCGGCGAGCGACCCGCGCGGCGTGCTGGGCCAGCGCGACCGCGCCGCCGTGTCGGTCTATGCCCAGGGCCGCGACTATCACGACGTGATGAAGACCAAGCTGAAGGCGCTGGGCCGCTTCATCTGGGACACCTACCGCCACGACCTCAAGGTCTTCGTCGACACCGCGCCGCTGATGGAGAAGCTCGCCGCACAGACCGCGGGCCACGGCTGGCAGGGCAAGCACACCAACCTCGTGTCGCGGCAGTTCGGCTCCTGGCTGTTCCTGGGCGAGCTGTTGCTGTCGGCCGAGCTGCCGGCCGACGAGCCGGAGGTCGATCGCTGCGGCCAGTGCCGCGCCTGCCTCGACGCCTGCCCGACCAACGCGTTTCCCGCGCCCTACAAGCTCGATGCGCGGCGCTGCATCTCCTACCTCACGATCGAGCACGAGGGCCCGATCGACCGCGAATTCAGGACCGCGCTGGGCAACCGCATCTACGGATGCGACGACTGCCTCGCCGCCTGCCCATGGAACAAGTTCGCGCAGGAGGCGCGCGAGGCCGCCTTCGCGCCGCGCGCCGCGCTCGACGCGCCGCTCCTCGCCGACCTCGCGACGCTCGACGACGAGACCTTCCGCACGAGCTTCTCCGGCACCGCGGTCAAGCGCATCGGCCGCGACCGCTTCGTGCGCAACGTCGCCTATGCGCTGGGCAACAGCGGTGTGCCCGAAACGTCGCTGCCGGCGGTCGAGAGACTCCTCAAGGACGAGTCACCACTGGTCCGCGGCGCCGCGGTGTGGGCACTCTCCCAACTGGTGCCCGGGGAATTCGAGCGCCGCCGCCTGACGACGAAGGAACGCGACGCCACCGTCCGTCGCGAATGGGAGCCCGCCGCATGAGACGAACGATGCTCGCCCTCGCGCTGTTGCTCGGCGGCACGCTGCCCGCCCTGGCGGACGGCTGCTACATCTGCCTGCAAGGCAGCGGCTGCGGCCAGTATTGCCGCTATGTCGGCCGGGACGATGCCGACAACCGCAGAAAGTGTTTCCAGGCCAACTGCAAGATCGCTGGCACGGCGTCCTGCCCGGTCGGCGTCAACATCAGGACCTGCTCGGCGGAGCGTCCGTTGCAACGGCTGCGCGAGCTAGCGGCGCTCGCGGAAGAACGCGCGCAATAGCTCGGCCGCCTCGCGCTCGCCGAGGCCGGGATAGAGCTCCGGCCGGTGATGGCAGGTCGGCTGGTCGAAGATGCGCGGCCCGTGCTCGACGCCGCCGCCCTTGGGATCGCCGGCGCCCCAGTAGACCCGGCGCAGGCGGGCGAACGATATCGCCTGGGCGCACATCGGGCAGGGCTCCAGCGTGACGTAGAGATCGCAGTCGACCAGCCGCGGCGCGCCGAGCGTCGCCGCCGCCGCGCGGATCGCCAGGAGCTCGGCATGGGCCGTCGGGTCCTTCGCCTCCTCCGTGCGGTTGCCGGCCTCGGCCAGCACCGCGCCGTCCGGGCCCACGATGACGCAGCCGATCGGCACCTCGCCGCGCGCGCCGGCGGCGCGGGCCTCGGCCAGCGCACGATCCATGTAAGTGGGCTTCTCCATGATCGGCCCACTATAGCGCGGGGCCGTCCATGCGCGTATCTTGGGGCGCATGCCCCGTCCCCTCATCGGAGTCACCCTGGATGCTGAAAAGCCGGGCGGATACTCCAAGTTTCCCTGGTATGCGCTGCGCCAGAACTACCTCGACGCGATCGACGCGGCGGGCGGCCTGCCTGTCGCGCTGCCGCACGAGCCCGACCGCGTCGCCGACTATCTGGAGCGCATCGACGCGCTGGTGGTGACGGGCGGCGCCTTCGATGTCGACCCCTCCTACTATGGCGGCGGCGCCCGGCACGCGACCGTGATCACCAAGGACCGCCGCACCGCCTTCGAGTTCGGCGTCACCCAAGGTGCGCTCGCCCAGAACAAGCCGGTGCTCGGCATCTGCGGCGGCCAGCAGCTCCTGCACGTCGTGCTGGGCGGCAAGCTGATCCAGCACATCCCCGATTCGATCGACGATCCGCTCGCCCACGAGCAGCCCAACCCGAGGAACGAGCCCGGCCACGTCGTGAAGGTGGCCAAGGGCACGCAGCTCCACGGCATCGTGGGCGCCGAGGAGCTGCAGGTGAACAGCGCGCACCATCAGGCCGCCGCCGACCAGCCGAAGGGCGTGGTCGTGAACGCAACCGCGCCGGACGGCGTCATCGAGGGCATCGAGGCGCCGGCCTACCGCTTCTGCATCGGCGTGCAATGGCATCCCGAGTTCCTGATCTCCGAGGGCGACGCGAAACTCTTCCGCGCCTTCCTGGGAGCGGCAGCGGCCAAGTGACCGAACCCGTCAAAGAGGGCGAGCAGCCCGCCGCAGGCGGCGAGCGGATCGCCAAGCGTTTGGCGCGTGCCGGGCTCTGCTCGCGGCGCGACGCCGAGCGCTGGATCGAGGCCGGCCGTGTCAAGGTCGACGGCAAGGTGCTGGAGACGCCAGCCTGCGTCGTCACCGACAGGAGCTTCATCGAAGTGGACGGCAAGCCGCTGCCGCAGGCCGACCGGCCGCGCATGTGGCGCTACCACAAGCCCCCCAGCGAGATGGTGACGGCGCGCGACCCCGAGGGACGCCGCACGATCTTCGACTCCCTGCCCAACGGCATGCCGAGGGTCATCACCGTGGGCCGCCTCGACTACATGTCGGAAGGCCTGCTGCTGCTCACCAACGATGGCGGACTGGCGCGCAAGCTCGAGCTGCCGGCCAACGGCTGGACGCGGCGCTATCGGGCCCGCGTGCACGGCAATGTCGACGAGGCGCGG
This sequence comes from Reyranella sp., assembly GCA_004296815.1. Classification (GTDB taxonomy): domain Bacteria; phylum Pseudomonadota; class Alphaproteobacteria; order Reyranellales; family Reyranellaceae; genus Reyranella. The sequence continues at coordinate 3,380 of SCVT01000121.1, forward strand.
CTCGCCGCGCTCGCCGACGGCATTACCATCGAGGGCGTGCGCTACGGCTCGATCAAGGCGGGTCTCGACCGCCAGCAGCGCTCCAACGCCTGGCTCGACATCTCCCTCACCGAAGGCAAGAACCGCGAGGTCCGCCGCGTGCTGGCCTTTCTCGACCTGCCGGTGGTGCGCCTGATCCGCGTCGCGTTCGGGCCGTTTCATCTGGGCGAGCTGGAGCGCGGCCATGTCGACGAGATCCCGCCGCAGGCGCTCGACAATCTGCTGGGTGTGAAGCGCCCGCCGCGCAAGCAGGGCTGGGCCAAGCCGCAGCCCAAACCCAACGCAAGACCTCACACCGGACGTCGTCCCGCGCGATGATCAAGATTATCGCTGGCAAGCATCGCGGGCGGGCGCTCGTGACGCCCGAAGGATCGTCCACACGGCCGACCGCCAGCCGTGCCCGCGAGGCGCTGTTCAACGTGCTGATGCACGCCAAATGGGCCGAAGACGGGACCTCGCCGCTGATCGAGGCGCGCGTGCTCGACGGCTATGCGGGCTCGGGCGCACTCGGCCTGGAAGCGCTGTCGCGCGGCGCGGCGCACGCGACCTTCCTCGACAACGATGCTGCCGCCATCAAGGCGATCGGTGAAAACCTGCGCAAGCTCGGCGAGACCGGCGCGGCCAAGGTCGTGCGTGCCGACGTCACGCGCCCGCCGCCGGGCCGCGAGCCCTGCGACCTCGTCTTCCTCGATCCACCCTACCGGTCGGGCCAGGGCACCGCGGCGATCGCGGCGCTGGCCGACGCGGGCTGGCTGGCGGCCGACGCGATCGTCACGGTCGAGCTGGCGCACAACGAGGACATCGCGCCGCCTTCGAGATTCGCGGCGATCGACGAGCGGCGCTACGGTGCGGCCAAGATCGTGATCCTGAAACGCACGCCATGAAGTTGACCGCCCCGCTCTACATGCTGCGCCATGGCGAGACCGCCTGGAACACCGAGCGGCGCATGCAGGGCACCAAGAACTCCGACCTCACCGAGCGCGGCCGCGCCCAGGCGCTGGCGATGGGCCGCACGCTCCGGGCCGAGCTGGCGCGCGAGCCTGGTCCGACGATCTTCCTCCGGAGCCCACTCGGCCGCGCACGCGAGACCTCTGAGATCGTCGGCCGCGCGCTCGGCCTCGCGCCAGCGGACTGGCGCGACGACATCCGCCTCGCCGAGCTGGCCTACGGCGACTGGGAAGGCTTCTCTTGGGCCGAGATCGAGGTCACGCATCCCACGGCGCTCGCCGACTGGCGCGCCGATCCACATGGCTACTGTCCGCCGGGCGGCGAGACACACCACGCGCTGCGCGAACGTTCCCGCGCGGTGCTGGTCGAGATCGCGGCCTCCAATACCCGCACGGTGGTGGTGAGCCACGGCGTCAGCGGCGCCGTGGTGCGTGGCCTCAACCTCGGTCTCGATGCGCGGGCGATGTTCGTGCTGGAGAAGCCGCAGGACGCCTTCTTCCGCCTGCTCGCCGGCCGCGAAGAACGGATCGTCTGCGACTAGGCGTCAGCCGCGCGCCAGGCGCGCGGTGCGCTTGCAGCCGCTTCTTTCCGTCACGACCAGCGAGCTGCCCTCGCTGCGCGCGGCGAGCTGCATGCGCTGGTGCTGCGTGCCCTTCACCGAGGCGACGCTCAGCAGATTGAACGAGCCGGCCTTGGCGAGCCCATGGATCTGCCACAGGCCGGGGCCGGGTGGCGGCGGCGCCGACTTGTTGGGATTGGGCACCGGGCCGCGCGCGGTCGTGTCGTAGGCCGAGCCGTCGACGATGCCCGACTCGATGGTGAGCTGGTAGTCGAGCGGCGCGTTGCACGAGCCGCCGTCGCTGGTGCCGCGCCACTGGCCGTCGAGCGGCGAGGCCGGCGCCGGTGTCGGCGTACCCTGTGGCGCCGGCGCGGGCGCGCGGGTCTGGGCGCTCGCCGAGGTGGCTGCGGCCGCGACGAGCATCAGGACGAGCAGCTTCTTCATCGTCTTCCGAACAGCCGCTCGATGTCGGCCAGCTTGAGTTCAACGTAGGTCGGGCGGCCATGATTGCACTGTCCGGAGTGCGGTGTCGCCTCCATCTGCCGTAACAGAGCGTTCATCTCCTCGACGGTGAGACGGCGGCCGGCCCGCACCGAGGTGTGGCAGGCGAGTGTGCCGCACACTTCCTCGACCTTCTCCTTCAGCGACAGGTGATCGCCCATCTCAGCGAGCTCGTCGGCGAGATCACGCACCAGGCCCTGGATATCTACCTCGCCCAGCACCGCCGGCGTCTCGCGCACCACGACGGCGCCCAACCCGAACGGCTCCAGCACCAGCCCCATCTCGGCCAGCTCGGCCTGCCGGCCGGCGAGCCGGCGGGCGCCGTCCTCGCCCACCTCGACGACCTCGGGCAGCAGCAGCGCCTGGCGCTTCACACCCTCGGCCTCGAGCTGGTTCTTCAGCCGCTCATGCACCAGCCGCTCGTGCGCGGCGTGCTGGTCGACGATCACGACGCCGTGGTCGGTCTGCGCCACGATGTAAGTCTCGTGGAGCTGCGCGCGCGCCACGCCCAGCGGGAAGTTGCCCTCGGCGATCTCGCTCGTGGGCATCTCGACGCGCGCCGACGGCGCATCGAAGGGGGCCATGAACCGCGCCGCCGCTTCGGCGAGCCCGCGCGGCACGGCGAAGCCGTTGCCGCCACCACCCATCGGCAGAGCCGTCGAGTAGCCGGTGTGCGGCCGGAACGCGCCCAGCGCGGCATCGGCCACTGTCGTGCTGGCGCGATGACCGGCGGCGGAGAGCGCGGTGCGCAGCGCGCCCACGATCAGGCCGCGCACGATGCCGGCGTCGCGGAAACGGACCTCGGTCTTGGCGGGATGGACGTTGACGTCGACCAGCTCGGTCGGCGCCTCGAGGAACAGCGCCACCATGGGATGACGGTCGCGCGCCAGGAAATCCTGGTAGGCGCCGCGCACCGCGCCGGCCAGCAGCTTGTCGCGCACCGGCCGGCCGTTGACGAAGAGATACTGGTGCTGGCCGGTCGGGCGGTTGAGGGTCGGGAGGCCCGCGAAGCCGGTCAGCCGGAAGCCCTCGCGGTTGGCGTCGATCGCCACGGCATTGTCGCCGAACTCGCGGCCCATGATGGCAGCCAGCCGCTCGAGCCGCGCCGCATCGGCCTTCTCGAGCAATGACGGGTTTGCGGCCGGCAGATCGATCAGCGCCCGCTCCTCGCTCTCCAGCCGGAAGGCGACCTCGGGGTGCGCCATGGCGAGGCGGCGCATGGCGTCGGCCACGTGGCTCGATTCGGTGCGCGGCTCCTTCAGGAACTTGAGCCGCGCGGGCGTTGCGAAGAAGAGGTCGCGCACCTCGACCCTCGTGCCGGCGGGATGCGCGGCCGGCTTTGGCTCGCTTTTCGCGCCGCCGTCGATCTCCAGGGCCCAGGCCGTGTCGGCGCGGGCCGGCCGCGAGGTGATGGTGAAGCGGCTGACCGAAGCGATCGACGGCAGCGCCTCGCCGCGGAAGCCGAGCGTCTTGATGTCGGACAGGTCGTCGTCGGGCAGCTTGGACGTGCAATGGCGCTCGACCGCGAGCCTGAGCTCCTCGGGCGACATGCCGACGCCGTCGTCGACCACGGAGATGAAGGTGCGGCCGCCCTCTTTCAGCGTCACGGCGATGCGGCGCGCGCCTGCGTCGATCGCGTTCTCGACCAGCTCCTTCACGGCGCTGGCCGGCCGCTCGACGACCTCGCCGGCAGCGATCTGGTTCACGAGATTGGAGGGAAGACGGCGCAGCATCGCGCCGGAGTTTACGACTTCCGCCTCTGGGAAAGATACTGGCGGGTCAGGACCTTGCCCTGCTCGACGGCGGGCTGGTCGAAAGCGTCGATCTTCCAGAGATGCGCGGCGAAGATCGTCTCCAGGATGAAATGCATCATCAGTGCGCCGATCGTGCGCTCGTCGACCTCGGCGACGCGGATCACCCGTGTCGGCCGCCTGGCCTGGACCGTCGCCGTGGCCGTCGCGTCGGCCTCGGCCTGCAGGAGATCGCCCATCGTGTGGCCGGTGAGATAGTCGAGCGCCTTGTCCGAGCCCGGCTGCAGGGTGGCGCCCTGCCCCGCCGTGTCCTGGATCAGGAAGGTGAAGAGCTTGTCGGCCGGGCCGTCGAGATAGAGCTGGACCTGGCTGTGCTGGTCGACGGTGCCGAGCGCGATGGCAGGCGTCGTACCCACGCCCTGCTTGCCGATGCTCTCGGCCCAGATCTGGCGATACCAGGAGCCGAAAGTGTTGAGCCGGTCGACATAGGGCATCAGCACCGTGATGTTGATGCCCTTCTCGCGGGCAAGCCCGACCGACAGCGCCGCACCCATCGCCGGCGCGATGCCCGCGACGTCGTTGGCCGCCAGCACTGGATCGAGCACGCTCGCCGCGCCCTCGCGCACCGCGGCGCAATCGAGGCCCGCGATCATCGCCGGCAGCATGCCGACCAGCGACAGCGCCGAGTAGCGGCCGCCGACCTTGGGATCGTGCTCCAGGATGGTGCAGCCCCGCGACGTGGCGAGCCGGCGCAGCGGATTGTCGGCCGCCTCGGTGATGGCCAGCACGTTGGTCGCCAGCGCCGCCTTGCCGAGCTTCGCTTCGACCGCCGCGGTGAGCGTGAGGAAGGCCGCGATGGTCTCGGGCGTGCCGCCCGACTTGGAGATCGGGATGAAGCCGGTGCGATCGAGCGGCAGGCGCTCGATCAGCGTCGCGAATGTTGCCGGATCGACATTGTCCATGAACCAGAGCTTGGGCCGCCCCGGCACCGGGCCGAAGCCCTGGTCCTTCAGCGCCACCAGCGTCTTGCCGCTGAGGCTCGAGCCGCCCGATCCCATGACGACGACATGCTCGAACTTCGCGAAGCGGTCGGCATGCACCTTGAGCGCGGCGAGATCGTCGCGGCGCGCCGGCAGCTTCAGGAGCGGCAGCTCGTTGCTGGCGTGCCAATGGCGGATCTTGTCGAGCGCCGGCCGCAGCTCGGCCATCGCCGCATCTAGACTCTTTTGCGACAGGCCCTTGCCGCCGATGGATCCTTCGAGCGCATCGTCGATCGATTGGCGGTAGTAGCTTGTCATAGCCTGCTTATTCCTTGGGCTCCGATACGACGCCCACCGGCTTGCCGACGACCACGGTGGTCATCGTCTCCTCGCGCAGCAGGCGACGGGCAACGCGCCGGACGTCGTCGAGTTTCACCGCCGCGATGAGCTGGGCCCGTTTCGTCAGATGGTCGGGCGACAGGCCGTCGATCTGCATGCCATGCAGCAGGCTCGCGATCGAGCCCGAGGAATCGAGCGACAGTGCCAGCGCGCCGGTCAGATAAGTCTTGGCGTCGGCAAGCTCGGCCTCGGTGACGCCCTCGTTGCGCAGCCGCACCATCTCGGTACGGATCACGCGGATCGCCTCGGCGACTTTCTCGTTGGCGCTGGCGGTCGACATGATGAGCAGCGCGGCGCGCTTGTAGGTGCGCAGCGAGCTCGAGGCGCCGTAGGCCAGGCCGCGCTTCTCGCGCACCTCGTTGAACAGCCGCGACTGCTGGCCGCCGCCGCCCAGCACGTGGTTCATGACCAGGGCGGCGTACCACTCGGGATCGTCGCGCGCGATGCCGGGCAGCGCC
>SCVT01000122.1 GCA_004296815.1 Reyranella sp.
GTGCCGACGGCGGTGATGACGCCGTCCTCCTGCAGCACCGCTCCGCCCTCGATCTCGTTCCACGAGAAGCGGTCCTTCGTCCCGGTGATGGTGGCGCGGCTGCGGATCAGGCTGGTGGCCATGCGAGGCTTCTCCTTCGGTCACGGAGCAGCAAGGGACGTGCCACGGGACTCCGGTCCGGGGAAGCTACTTCCTCGCGGCGACCAGCGCCTTGTGCCGCTGCCGCTCGACATGGCCGAGATAGAGGCCCGAGCAGACGATCACGCCGGCCCCGACCCAGGTCCAGAAGTCCGGCAGCCGGGAGGGCGAGCCCGACCGGTCGCCTCCCGACTTTCGCAATGCCAGGGCCTACTCGGCGCCCAGCGCCTTCTTGAGCTGCTCGAGGCCAAGGCTCTTCGCCGCGCCCGAGACCGCGTCGAGATCCTTGCCTGCACCTTCGAACGCCTTGGCGCCTTCGCCCTGCTCGACCACCGAGACGACGATGGTCGCCGGCACCGCGGCATCGAGCGGCGGCATGATCGTGCCTTCGGCGAACTTGCTCCTGTCGTAGGGCTTCCGCACATCCTTCGTCTCGACAATCAGGGCGCCGTGGGCCGTCGGCCTATCCTCGTAGCCGATGACGTTGCCCTGCTGGTCGCGCTTGGTGACCTTTCTCGTGCTTTGATACTCGGGGCTGCCCGGTTCGCCCTTCGGCAACGTCTGTACATTCGGCAGCTCGACGCCCTGGATCGTGTAGTTCTGAAGCGTGAGCAGGCGCGTGGTCTGCTGCCCCTGCCCGGCTTGCAGGACGTTGATGCCGACCGAGACCGCCAAGTTGACCTTGTTGTCCTCCTTGAACGTGCGTGCCGCCGAATAGTTCATGTCGATGAAAATCGGCTTCATCACGTAGGCATTGCCCTTCGGTGAAAGCACGAGCCCCAGCGTCATCGCGGGCAGAAAGATTTTGCTGTTGCCGGAGCCGCCCGCGCGAAGCTCGTCGCGATAGGCCTGATGGACGGGCAGTTTGACGTTCGCGTCGTCGAACTCGGTCTGCCGTTGCACGACGAGACACTTCAGATACCGGTCGCGCGCGCCCGGCGGCAGCGCCAGGCTGTCGACGTTCACCTTGAAGGCATATTCGGCCTTGAACTCCTCGGCCTTCTTTTTCACGTAGTCCTTCGCCTGCGCCACGCCGGCATCGATCAGCATGCCGGCCAGCGCCACGATGATCCCGGCCGCGACAGGCGCCATCGCGGGTTGGATCGTATCGGTCTGCGTCGGCCGCTGCGGCGGCGAGCAGTTGGCCTGCAGGGCGGCCTTCGCATCCTCCGACAGGCCCTGCCACTTCTCGGACGGGATATTGCCGGTACGGCGGCCATCCGAGTAGATCAGCGCCATCTCCAGCTTGTCGGTTCCGCCCGACTTTGCGCTGTACTCGCTCGACGGCGTGGTTGCGACAGTGGCCAGATCGCAGCCTGCCATGGCAAAGGCGGCCGCCGGGACGGCGACCCACTTCAGGTATCGAATCATCGTAGCTCCCCCAAGCACCCTAGTGGGTGTGGAGCGACGGTGGACCAGCCGAGCGAACGTTTCAACCACCGTTGCGTGCATACCTTGGCCGGGCGCAACTTCGCCCGACTGCAGACGGACGCCCGTCCCCTACTTCTTCACCAGCGCCTTGTGCCGCTGCCGCTCGACATGGCCGAGATAGAGGCCCGAGCAGACGATCACGCCGGCCCCGACCCAGGTCCAGAAGTCCGGCATGTCGCCGAACACCAGGTAGCCCAGGACCGCCGCGCCGAGGAGCTGGACGTAGTTAAAGGGCGCCACGACTGCGGCCGGCGCCTGGCTGTAGGCGATGGTCAGGAAATAGTGGCCGACCGCCGCCATGACGCCGAGGCCCACGAACAGCGCCCAGTGCCAGCCGAGCGACGGTGTCACCCACTCGAACGGCAGGAGCGGCGCCGCCGCCACCGTGCCGACGATGGTCGCCATGGTGGCCGAGGCGTCGGGCCGCTCGGTCTGGCCGTAGCGCCGCGAATAGAGCTGGTAGAGCGAGCTGCAGATCGTGCTGGCGACGATCAGCAGCGACGCCCACTGGAAGCCGCCGAAGCCGGGACGCACGACGATCAGCGCGCCGACGAAGCCCACGCAGCAGGCGGCCCAGCGCTTCGCGCCCACCGGCTCGCCGAGGAACTTCGAGGAGAGCGCCGTCACCACCAGCGGGCTGGTGAGCGAGATCGAGGCTGCCGAGGCGAGCGGCATGTGGACGAGGCCGTGGAAGTAGAGGAACGAAGAGAAGAACAACAGCAGGCCGCGGATCACCTGGCTCGGCACGTTGTGCCAGCGAAACAGGGCCCTTCCGCTCCGCGGCAGGAACAGGACCATCATCACCACGAAAGCGAAGAAGTAGCGGCCCCAGATGACCTCGACGACCGGGAAGCTCTGGCTCAGCGTCTTGGAGATCGCGTTGAGGACCGAGAAGCACAGGACCGAGCCGATGATGGCGAGAATGGCCCCCAGAATCCGGTCGGTCGGCGGGGGCGCATCCACTTTCATCGCGGCCAACCTAGCGGCATCACCGGTGTGAGCAAGTGCAGCGACGGCGTACGCGGCCGCAGCATTTGCATGGGTTGGTCGGGACCTCTGGCATGGCTATAAAAGGATGTTGGCTATCCTATCCGTTCCTCCTATATGTGAGCAATGACCATCCGCCTCACCTACGCTCCCAGGGACCGCGCCCTCTCCCCCACCATGAAGCGCGTGGCCTTCCTGCGCGCCTTCTGGGCCACCGGCTCGGCCTCGTTCGCCGCGGCCTGTGCCGGCGTCCAGCGCACCACGCCCTATGTCTGGAAGGCCCAGGAACCCGACTTCGCGTTGCTGTGGGAGGAAGGCCGCTACGCCGAGCGCACCCACACGATCCACCGCCCTCACCTGCCGGCCGCGCGCATGAACGATCGGATGCTCGAGTTCCAGATGCGCCGCGCGGCGGGGCATCGGTCGAGATTTTCGACACCCACTGCGACACCGGAAAGGAATGAAACGCCCAGGGGCCGGGCTTTGGACGGATTGTGACAACAATCTTCCCGAGTCGCAGTGCGACTCCCGAGTCGCTCCGCGACTCGCGGCGTCAGGGCTCCAGCTCTTCCTTCAGTTCCTCGTCACTCGGCCACAGCAACAAGGAGACCAGCATGAGGATACCGAGCCCCCCGGTGATGCCGGCGAAGCGGTCGACGCCCGGCATGATGCTGTCGGGCGGCGACTGGCCCTGGACCATGGTGATGACGAAGACGAACGCGAACTGCGTGCCGACATAGCCGACGCCGTGCCGGCCGACCTGGATGTGCATGCCGACCCAGACCACGGCGCCGATCATGAAGAGCCACCAGATGAAGGACTCGACGTTCAGCGCCAGGCAGGCCAGCGCCACGAGGCCACCCATCAGGCAGCCGATGAACCTGTGCAGGGATTTCTGCGCCACCAGGTGCCGCGTGCTGACGCCACCGTCGGCCACCAGCGGCGCCGCCATCACGACGGCGATGGTGACGGCCATCTCGGCGCCGTCCGGCAGGTCGATCAGCACCCAGATCCACAGCACGGCGACGACGGCGATGGCCGAGCGCACGCCGTGCAGCACCGAGGGCCATTGGGCGCCCAGCAGGTGACGCCAGCCCGGCGCAGTGGGCGGCGGCTCCGAATGCCAGTCCTGCAGGACGTTGGCCGTGATGATGGCGCAGGTGACGCCGGCCGCCACATCCATCACGCGGTCGCAGGCGATCTCGAAGGCCAGCTCCGGGTTGTTGAGGCTCATCAGCAGAACCATGCTCGAGGTGATCGACATGAAGAGCCAGGCGAGCCCGTGCGGGCTGACCTGCATGGCTATGACGCCGAACATGGTGGTGAGGGCGAGGAACAGGCAGAGTGCCACCTGGTCGTAGGGCAGCCAGCGCGCCATGACGAAGCCCAGGAAGGCGCCGGCGATCGTGCCGCCCAGGCGCATCAGGCCGCGCCGCAGCGAGCCCGCCCCGGTCGACATCAGGGACATGAAGCCGCTGATCGCCACCCACCACGGCGAGTTGAGTTCGAGCAGCAGAGCCACGACGACCGACAGGGTGACGGAAACGGCAGCGACGAGCCCTTGACGGGTCTGCACCGGATCGGCGCCGAGCTCGCGCACCTCTCTCACGAACGCGACCAGAGTGTCGTCGATCATGCGCCCGCCCTCGGCGAAGTCCGCCTTCACGGCGCGGGCGAAGCGAAAATTCACGGGAAGATGACGGTGCGCGCGTCGGCGCCCATGTAGAGCTTGAAGTTTTCGGGCTTGTCGACCAGCACGATGGTGACCGGGATGCGCCGCTGCAGGCGGATCCAGTCGGTGGTCGGCGCGACGTAGGGCAGGAGCTTGTCGGGCGCGACGTCGCGGCTGATGCCGCGCGCGATGCCGGTGATCTTGGCTTTGTGGAAGTGCCACGGCTCGCTGTCGAGCCAGACCCAGGCGGTGGCGCCGACCTTGAAGTCGCGGATGTAGTACTGCTTGTAGTTGGCCATGATGCGCCAGGCATCGGCATCGACGATGCCGACGATCGGCACGTTGGCGTTGGCGATATCGCCCGGCTGCAGGGTGAGGTTGTTGATGCTGCCGTTGACCGGCGCGGTGACGACGGTGCGGTCGAGCGCCCACTTGGCGGTCGCCATCTCGGCCTCGGTGCGGTTGAGCGCGGCCTGGTGGGCGATGATGCCGGTCTGCGCCTTCTCGATCGCGACCTCGGAGATGCGCATCTCGGCCGCGGTCCGGCGCAGCTCGTCGTTGGCCTTGTCGAGATCGGTCTGCGGCGCGTACTGGCTCTTGGCTAGGTCGGCGTAGCGGGCCTGCATCTGCATGGCGTAGGTGTGCGCCGAGGTCGAGGCCTGAAGTGCTGCCTTCGCCGAGCTGAGCTCCTCCTTCGAGGACGAGAGCAGCGCCTTCTGCTCGTCGATCTCGGCCTGCCGCTGGTTGACGATCAGCTGGAACGGCGTCGGGTCGATGGTGAAGAGCAGGTCGCCCTTCTTGATCTCCTGGTTGTCGACGATCGCGACCTTGATCACTGGGCCAGTCACCTGCGAGGCCACCGCGACCAGGTCGGAGCGGACATAGGCGTCGTCGGTGTAGGCGACGAAATAGGTCACGACCTCGT
>SCVT01000123.1 GCA_004296815.1 Reyranella sp.
CATGTAAAGGCAGGCCGATGAATGTTGCCTATGCGTACGAATACCCGGCCGACGACATCGAGGTGCGCTCCGGGCATCCGCGATTCATCCTCGATCAGCTGCAGAAGCGGGCCGAGGTCCGCCGCGTCTTCCCGCTCGACCGGCGCAGCCGGTACCGCTTCGCGCCCAAGGCGCTGTTCCACCGCCTGACCGGGCGGACCTACCGGCCGGACCGCGAGCCGGCGCTGCTGCAGTCCTATGCCCGCCAGATTTCCCGCGCCGTCGGCAACGGCCAGGTCGATTGCGTCTTTGCCCCCGACTCGACGGTGCTGACCTGCCTCGACACCGACATCCCCAAGGTGTTCTGCGCCGACGCCACCTTCGCCAACGTCGTCGATGCCTACGACGAGTACCGCAACTGCGCGCCGAGCTACGCCGACATGGCGCATGCCCAGGAGGCGCAGGCGCTCGCCACCTGCTCGGCCGCGATCTATCCCTCGGTGTGGGCGGCGCAAAGCGCCATCGATCACTACGGCGCCGCGCCGGAGAAGGTCCATGTCCTGCCGTTCGGCGCCAACGTCAGCGTGCCACCGCGGCGGTCGGTCGACCTTGCGATCGAGCGGCGGCGCTTCAACCCGATGCGGCTCTTGTTCATCGGCCGCGAATGGCGGCGCAAGGGTGCCGACATCGTCCTCGAAGCCTGCCGGATCGCGCGGCGGAGCGGCGTGCGGCTGACGGTCGACATCGTCGGCCTCGAGCAGACGCCGGAGGCCCTGCCGTCGTTCGTGCGCAACCATGGCGCGCTGCGTAAGAGCGATCCCGTCGAGAAGCGCCGGCTGGAGGAGCTGCTGGCCGAGGCCCACCTGCTGTTCGTGCCGTCGCGCGCCGAGAATTTCGGCATCGCCTTCAGCGAGGCGGCGGCCTACGGCGTGCCGTCGCTGGCCAGCGACGTCGGCGGCATCCCGACCGTGGTGCGCGACGACGTGTCGGGCTATGCGCTGCCGGCCGGCAGCTCGCCCGAGCACTATGCCTCGGTCATCCGCGACTGCGCCCAGGACACCGGCCGCTATCGCGAGCTGGCGCACTCCTCGCGCCACTTCTACGAGCGCCACCTGAGCTGGGACCTGTTCGGCGAGCGGCTGATGGCGATCGTCGGCGCGGCGGGCGCTGCCGGTGCCGGCCACGCGTCGCCGCACGACCAGCTCGTCGCCGAAGCGGCGGGCTGAGGGGACGACAGGCGGAACTACCTGCCGATCTCCTCCAGGTTCACGCCATTCGTCTCGATGCGGAACCACCAGGTGATCGCCGCACCCAGCAGCGATGTTGCGATCAGGCCGAGGAGGAGGATGTCGGTGCCGGTCTGGGCCAGCACCACGGGAAAGACGAAGGCCGTCAGCACCGCGCCGATCTTGGCGAAGGCGGCGGCAAAGCCCGCGCCCTTGCCGCGGATGTTGGTCGGGAAGACCTCGCCCGCCAGCAGATAGGTCTGCGCGTTGGGCCCGAGGTTGGTCATGAAGTTAAAGAGCATGAAGCCGCCGAACAGCAGCACCGTGCGCAGCGGCTCCTCGGCCTGGGTCTGCAACGCGGCGAGGCCGAGGCCCACGGCGCAGCCGATGAAGCCCAGGATCTGCAGGCGAATGCGTCCGACGCGGTCGGCCAGCAGAACCGCCGCCACGATGCCCACGATCAGCAGCGTGTCGATCACGGCGGCGCCCTTGGCCGCCTCGATGTCGCGCGCGATGAGGCCGGCCACATTGTGGGCATTGGCGACCTCGTGGCCGACCGTGCGGGCGAGGATGGTGGGCGTGAAAATGCCGATGCCGTAGGTGCCGAGGTCCTGGAGGAACCACGGCACCGACGCCAGGATGGTGGCGCGGCGGTTCTTGCGCG
>SCVT01000124.1 GCA_004296815.1 Reyranella sp.
GCTGACGGGGAGCCACGGCTTCGGTGGCGGTGACGGCGGCGGGAACGGTGACGGTTGCCATGATCCCCTCCCTCAACGCAGGCCGACGAGGGACAGGACGAACATGATCACGACGACGAGGCCGACGAGATAGATGATGGCGTTCATGTGAATTCTCCGAATTGAACCCGGAGAACGGGTGCAGCGTGTTGCGGTTGCATCCGGCAACCGATATTCGGGCCCTGACGGGAGGCACGGACATGCCGCTGCGCTGGGACATCGATCACGCTGAACGGTTCGTTCACATCGTCGCCGAAGGGCCGGTCACACTGAAGGAGATGGAGGCGCATTTCGACGCCCTCGTGCTGGCGAATGCCATGGGCTACGCCAAGCTGTTCGACTCCTCGCGCGGCCAGCCGGTCTACAACGACGACGACGTGCTGGCGATGGGCGCCCGGCTCAGCGCCTATACCGCGACCCTGCCGAGCGGACCGCTGGCCGTGGTCGGCACCAGCGACCTCGTCTGGTCGACCTTCAAGCGCTTCGTGAACATCTCGCCCTCGCGCCGCCCGGCGAAACTCTTCGTCAGCGTCGACAAGGCGCGGGCCTGGCTGAAGGAACAGCAGGCCGACTGACTTCGGAGCCGTGCTATGAACGGCCGAACCCGAACCGGAGACCGAGATGACGACATTCACCCCCCTCGCCCCTGAGCTCAAGCAGGCGCTGTCCAAGATCACGACGGCCAGCATCACGACGATCCTGCTGAAGAAGGGGCTGCGCAACGTGTGGATGCGCGGCACGAGGCCGATCAAGCCCGGCCAGGGCCGCTTGGTCGGCCGTGCCTTCACACTCCGCTTCGTGCCGGCGCGCGAGGATCTCGCCACGCCCGCGAGTTGGGGCTCGCCGATCTCCACGCGCGCCGCCATCGAGGCGATGCCGGAAGGCGCGATCGTCGTCGCCGACGCCATGGGCATCACCGACGCCGGCATCTTCGGCGACATCCTGTGCGCCCGCATGGTGAAGAAGAACGTCGCGGGCCTGATCACCGACGGCGTGGTGCGCGATATCGCGGGCGTGCTCGGCACCGGCCTGCCGGTGTGGTGCCAGGGCGCCGCGGCCCCGCCCTCGGTGGCGGGCCTCACCTTCGTGGGCTGGCAGGAGCCGATCGGCTGCGGCGGCGTCGCCGCCTTCCCCGACGACGTGGTCGTGGTCGACGACGACGGCGCGGTGCTGATCCCGAAGGACCTGGTCGAGGCGGTGGCCGAGGAAGGCACCGAGCAGGAGCGGCTCGAGGGGTGGATCATGTCCGAGGTCGAGCGCGGCGTGCCGCTGCCCGGCCTCTACCCGCCCAATGACGATGCCAAGGCCCGCTACGCTGCGACCAAGAAGAAGTAGCCTCGGGGTCGGAGCGACCGGCCTGCTGGCCATGGCGCTGCTTGCCAGTGCCGCGCCGGCATGGTCGGACGACGTGCCGACGGCCGAGGACGAGACGCTCGCCTATTGCCTGGGCGTCAACCGCCAGCTCGCGGAGCGCTTCCGCAAGATGCAGCTCTGGGGCTGCGGCCGCGGGCCGGACATGCAGTGGTGCCGTGACGCCAAGGAAGCGGCGCCGCAGGCGATGCGCCACCGCGAAAAGCTGGTGATCCGCTTCGCCAACACGCTGGCGGCCAAGGGCCTGCTCGACGCCGAGCGGCCCGAGGTCCGCCAGAAAGTGAATGCGGCGGTAGACGCGGGTTCCGCTGATGCGCAGGCGTGCTTCAACGACAAGGGCGCACGCGACGAAGCGGCGTGCGAGCGCCTGCAGCGCTGCGCGGCGGCGGAGAAGCTGGCGGGCTAACCCTAGTGCGAGGCCTGGAGAGTCTCGGCGCGGCGGGCGAGGAAGTCGGCTTCCTGGTCGAGCCCGTCGGCATAGGCCAGGAGACGGACTTCGTCGTCCATCCTGAGCTCGAGGGCCGCGCGGCGGGCGCTGGCGGCCTGGGTACGGCGGAGCTCGGCGCGATCCTGAAGGGACTTGAGCTCGTTCA
>SCVT01000125.1 GCA_004296815.1 Reyranella sp.
GCTCTTCCGATCTTGTCGCCCGACGTCGGCCGCTTTATCGCCCACTGCAAGTGGCTGCTGAGCCAGGATTGCGGCCTCGCGGTCTTCGGGACCAACTCGGAAGCCAACTCAATCTCGGCCAAGGAGCGCATGGGCCTGCTCGACGCCCTGGTCGCGGCCGGCGTTCCGACCGCCCGTATGATGCCGGGCACCGGCGCCTGCTCGATCACCGAGGCGGCCGAGGTCTCCGCGCATGCCGTGAAGCTCGGCGTCGGCGGCGTGCTGATGCTGCCGCCGTTCTATTACAAGGGTGTCCCGGAGGAGGGACTGTTCCGCTTCTTCTCGGAGGTGGTGCAGCGCGTCGGCGACGATCGCCTGCGCGTCTATCTCTATCACATCCCGCCGGTCTCGGCCGTGCCGATCACGCACAAGCTCGTCGAGCGCCTGATGAAGGCCTACCCGAAGCAGATCGCCGGCATGAAGGATTCGTCGGACGACTGGCCGCACACCAAGAGCATGATCGACGCCTTCGCCAAGGACGGCTTCGACGTCTTCTCCGGAAACGAGAAGCCGATCCTCGAGAACCTCAAGGCGGGCGGCGTCGGCTGCATCAGCGCCACGGCCAACATCAACCCGGGCAAGATCGCCGAGACCATCAAGGCCTACGGCACGCCGGAGGGCGACAAGCTGCAGGCATGGATCAACGAGGTCCGCGGCGTGATGCAGGGCTACGTGATGATCCCGGCACTGAAGTACGTGATCGCCCACTATGCCGGCGACGCGCCCTGGACTCCGGTGCGCCCGCCGCTCGTCGAGACCGACGAGAAGACCGGCAAGGACATGATCGCCAAGCTCGACAAGCTCGGCTTCACCATGCCCGGCCTCAAGCAGGCGATGGCGGTCGCTGCCGAATAGCCAGATCGCTCAAACGTCCTCTCCGCCCATGTAGTGGGGGGAGAGGCGCATGAGTGATGAAGCCGTTCGCGTTTGACACCGCCGACTTCCCGAGTATGATCCGCGCATGACCACGAACCTGCTCCAGAAGGGTTGGTATTTTACGTCGCTCACATAGGCGGCGCGAAAGGTCATGACCTGAAGAAAGCCGCCGTAACCCGGCGGCTTCTGTGTTTCTGGAATAGGCCTCCGGGCCGCGGTGGACCGCAAACCGGAGGACGATATGTCGATCATAGAAGCAGAACTGGAACCGTCGGCAGCACACCTGCCGATCCGCGTGCGCCTGGCCGGGCCGCGCGATCTCGAGGAACTGTGCGGCCTGCTGGACGATAGCGAGCATGCACGTGACCAGGTGCTGACCTGGCTCGAGACGCCGGGCACGACGCTCCTGGTCGCGCAGGCCGAGGAGGGGGTGCTTGGGGTCGCGGTGCTGATGACGCGGCTGGTGCCGTTGCACGGCACGGGCGCGCACAAGATCATCGAGGTCGACAATCTCGTGGTCCGCTCCGACCAGCGCGGCCGGCGCATCGGCCGGCGCCTGCTGGCCGCCGCCGTCGAATGGTCGCGCCAGCGCCGCGCGGTGCAGGTCGAGGCCGTGGTGGGCGAGGGTGCCGCCAAGCGCTTCTACGAGAATTTCGGCTTCGCCGTCGCCAACGATCGCCTGGTGCTGGCGGCGTGACCCACTCGATCCGTTCTGCGCGACGCGACGACTACGATCAGCTCTGCGCCCTGTTCGACGAGCTGGACGAATTCCACCGCGTGAAGCGGCCGGACTTCTTCCGCGCGTTCGACGGGCCGGCGCGTCCGCGCGAGCAGATCGAGCGATGGTGCGATGGTCCGGACTCGACCCTTCTGGTGGCGGAAGAAGAGGGCGCGCTGCTCGGCCTTGCGGTCCTGCTGACGCGCGCGCCTTCCGACTTCGCGGGTGCCGTGCCGCGCAAGGTGATCGTGATCGACAATCTGGTGGTGACGGCGCGTCGCCGCAGCCGCGGCATCGGCCGCGACCTGCTCGACGCGGCGACGGCCTGGGCGCGCACGCGCGAGGCCACGCATGTCGAGCTGGGCGTCCACGACGTCAATCGTGACGCGTTGAGGTTCTATCGGCGTCACGGCTTCGCGCTGTCGGTCAACTGGATGTCGAAGGCGGCTTGATCGATGGACACTCTCGCCCCGCACCTGCAGCTCCCGCTCCTGGAAGCGCCGCTCTACGTGCTGCGTCACGGCCAGACGGCTTGGAACGTCGAGCGCCGTCTGCAAGGTGCCCTGAATTCCGATCTCACCGTCCTCGGCCGCGAGCAGGCCAGCGCCGCGGGACGCAAGCTCGCGACCGTCCTGCCACACGATCGACAGACCGTGCGTTTCCTGCGCAGTCCGCTCGGCCGCACGCGCGAGACCTCGTTGCTGGTCGGCCGCGAGCTCGGCATCGATCCCACGGACTGGCAGGACGATCCGCGACTGGCCGAGCACGGCTCCGGCGCCTGGGAAGGGCTCACCTGGCCCGAGATCGAGCGCGATCGACCCGGTGCCTATGCGGACTGGAGGCGCGATCCGGTGAGGCATGGCCCACCGGGCGGCGAGTCGCACCGCGACCTTGAACGGCGCTCGGCGTCGGTGCTGGCCGAGATCGCGGCCTCACGGACCTGCACGGTCGTCGTCGGGCACGGCGTCAGCGGGGCCGTGCTGCGCGGTCTTGCGCAGGGTTTGCACGCTTCGGAGGCACTTTCCTTGGATAAGCCGCAGACTGCCTTTTTTCGGCTGCGGGCCGGATGTGAAGAGCGGATCGAAGCGATGTGATACGATGGCGATCTCCTGCACGTCCGTGCCGGACAATAACGAACAGGGGACAGCCGTGGGCAAGAACTCGAACAAGAAGCCGGAGGCAGCTCCTGCGCCGCCGGCGCTGAAGCAGACCATGGCGAAGCCGGTCGCGACCTACACCGATCCGGCGGCTCTGCGCACCCTGATGGAGAATGCGAAGCGGCTGGGCCGGACGGATGTCTGGCGCGAGGCATTCCGCCGGCTGTGCGCGCTCGAGGCCGAGGGCCAGACCGAGCCGCTGCTGAAAGATTTCCACGCGACCCTCGCGGCCTACGAGCAGCTCCTCAGCGAGAAGAACGGCCGCACCACGCGCGCCGGCCGCACGCGGCTCAAGCTCAAGGGCAAGGGCGCGGTGCAGTGCCTCATCGACTGGGCGACGAGCAAGGAAGCGCCTGAGGAGCTGCTCGTAGGCCGCGAGGGTCGCGTGGAAATCTTTCAGCAGCGGCTCGGTCTGGCCCTCGGCCTCGAGCGCGCACAGCCGGCGGAATGCCTCGCGCCAG
>SCVT01000126.1 GCA_004296815.1 Reyranella sp.
CGGCGCGGCACCAGCAGCCAATAGTCGAGGTCGAGCACCACAGCGGGATGATACTTGCCGTCCGCGCCCTTGCCCGGCCACTCGCCGCAAGGGCAATCCTTGGCCGCAATGCTTCTCATTCGCAACGCGCCGATGTCCGCTCGGCCGGGCAGCGGCGCCGTCTCCAGCACCTCCGACCAGGCATAGATCGTGTCGCCGCCGAAGGTCGGCGCGACATGGCTGCCGGCGTTGATCGCGGCGACGCGGAAGCCGTTGCCCAGCCCATTGAAGGAGAGCGCGCGAGCGAGCGAGATGACGTGGCCGCCATAGGCGAGCCGCCGGCCGAAGCGCGTGGTCTTGCCCATGAAGGCATCGAAATGGACGCGCGCCGTGTTCTGGTAGAGCCGCGTCGAGAACATGTGGTCGGAGTCCTCGAGCGTGATGCCGCTCACATGGTCGATGCGCTCGCCGACCGCGTAGTCTTCCCAGCGATAGGGCGAGCCCGCCGCGACGTCGTCGTAGGCTTTGAGCGAAAGTCCCGGCGGCACGATCAGGTCGGCCGGCGCGACCGACGGCGCCGTCTTCGGCACGACGCTCTCCGGCACCGCGGCCGCGGGATCGCGCTTGTGCACCATCACCCAGCGCACATAGTCGAGCACCATCTCGCCCTTCTGGTTCATGCCGGTGGAGCGCACCCAGACGACGCCGCTCGTCTTGTTCGAGTTCTCGCGCAGGCCCAGCACCTTGGAATGCGCCGACAGCGTGTCGCCGGGATAGACCGGCACGCCCCAGCGGAACTCGGCGTAGCCCAGGTTGGCCACCGCGTTCAGCGAGATGTCGGGCACCGTCTTGCCGATCACGACGTGGAACACGAGCATGTCGTCGAGCGGCGCACGCGGCAGGCCGATCGAACGCGCGAACTCGTCCGAGGAGTTGATGGCGAAGCGCGAACCGTAGAGCGCGACGTTCAGCGCCGCATCGGCCTCGGTCAGCGTGCGCGGCGTGGCGTGGCGGATCTCCTGGCCGACACGGAAATCCTCGAAGAAGTTGCCGTGGCTCGTCTTGCTCTTGCTCATGCGGCCTGCAGCTCCTTGATAGCGGCGGCCAGAGCGAGCGCACGCTCGGCCTGCTCGACGTGGAGGTTCTCGATCATGCGGCCGTCCACCGTGACGACGCCCTTGCCTTCGGCCTGCGCCGTCTTGAACGCGGCGACGATCTTGCCCGCCATCTCGAGCTCCGCCGACGAGGGCGCAAAGACCTCGTTGCACGGCTCTACCTGGCTGGGATGGATCAGCGTCTTGCCGTCGAAGCCCATCTCGAGGCCCTGCTGGCAGACCGCGCGGAAGCCCTCGGCGTCCTGGATGTCGTTGTAAACGCCGTCGAGGATGGTGAGGCCGTAGGCGCGCGCGGCGAGCATGCCGAGACCGAGCGCGGTCACCATCGGCAGACGCATCGGCGTGTGGCGCGCGCGCATGTCCTTCACGAGGTCGTTGGTGCCCATGACGAACAGCGCGAGCCTGGGGTGCGAGCCCGCCACCTCCTCGGCTCGCAGGATGCCCTTGGGTGTCTCCATCATCGCCCACACCGCCATCGAGGACGGCGCGCCGGCGGCATCGAGCAGCGACACGACGGTCGCGACCTCGGCGGCACTCTCGACCTTGGGCACCAGCAGCGCATCGGCACCCGACTTGGCGATCGCGGCGATGTCGGCCTTGCCCCAGGGAGTCGTGAGCCCGTTGCAGCGGATCGCGATCTCGCGCTTGCCGTAGGCCTTGCTTTGCGCCGCGGCCACGACATTGCCACGGGCCGCTTCCTTGGCGTCGGGCGCGACCGCATCCTCGAGGTCGAAGATCAGCGCGTCGGCCGGCAGGGTGCGCGCCTTCTCGAGCGCGCGCGTGTTGGCGCCCGGCATGTAGAGGACGCTGCGGCGTGGACGGACGGGCTTCGACATCTCTCTTCTCCAACGATCCCGGCGAAAACGCGGCGGACTATAATGCCGGGCCCCCTTGTGGCAAGCTGCCCGCTTCCATGCGTTTCCTTTCGCTCCAGAGCCACGTCGCCTACGGATATGTCGGCAACCGGGCGGCCACCTTTCCCCTGCAACGATTGGGCCACGAGGTCTGGGCGGTGAACACGGTCGAGTTCTCCAACCACACGGGCTACGGCGCCTGGAAGGGCCGCGCCGCCTCGGCGCAGCAGGTCGGCGAGATCGTCCAGGGCATCGAGGCACTGGGCCAGTTCGCGCGCTGCGACGGCTTGCTCACCGGCTATGTCGGCGATGCCGCGCTGGCCGATGTCGTGCTCGACACGGCCCGCAGGGTGCGTGCGGCCAACTCCAAGGCCGTGTGGTGCTGCGACCCCGTGCTGGGCGACATCGACACCGGCATCTACGTGAAGCCCGGCATCGACACTTTCTTCCGCGAGCGCGCCATCCCGGCGGCGGATCTCGTGACACCCAACCATTTCGAGCTCGAGCATCTGACCGGGCGGAAGATCTCGACCATGGCCGAGGCGCTGGCCGCCGCGCGCACGCTGTTGAAGGGTCCGCGGCTCGCGCTGATCACCAGCCTGCGCCGCGGCGACGCACCCGCCGACACGATCGAGATGGTCGCCGTGAGCAAGGACGCGGCATGGCGCGTCGCGACACCGCTGATCGGCTTCGAGATCGCGCCCAACGGGACCGGCGATGCCGTCGCCGCCCTCTTCACCGCGCAGTGGATCGAAAGCGGCGACGTGGCCGACGCGCTGGGGCGCGCCGCCTCGTCGATCTTCGCCGTGCTCGAGGCGACGCAAGCGATGGGCGAACGCGAGCTGCAGCTCGTGGCGGCGCAAGACAGGCTCGTGGCGCCGCCCCGCGCCTTCACGGCCGAGAGGCTCTAGCCCGGCGATGACCGTCCCGGGATTCGTCTTCAATCCCATTGCGCTCGCGATCGAGGGCGCGGTCATCGGCTTTCTCATCGCCGTTCCCGTGGGGCCGGCGGCGGCGCTGTGCATCCGCCGCTCGATCACCGTCGGCGCGGTGGCAGGTTACATGACCGGCATCGGCGCGGCGCTGGGCGACGCGGTGTTCGGCGCGGTCGCGGCCTTCGGCCTCTCCTTCGTGCAGGAGTTCGTGCAGGAGCGCGAGCGCTGGCTGCTCGGCATCGGCGGCCTCGTGCTGGTGGTCATGGGCTGGACGACGATGCGGCACCGGCCGCGCAACGTCGGCGATCCCGTGGCCGACGACCGCGAGCACCAGCTCGCCACGCACTTCCACTATGCCAGCTCGAGCTTCTTCATCACCGTGTTCAATCCGCTGACCGTCATGGCCTTCGGCGCGGCTTTCGCCGGCCGCAACCTGGCGGGCGTGGGTGCAAGCCTCGCCGATGCGAGCCTGCTGGTCGCGTCGGTGTTCTGCGGCGCCTTGGCCTGGTGGACGATCATCTGCACCGCCTCGGTGTCGCTGCGCGCGCGCTTCACCGGCAGCGGACTGCTGTGGCTGAACCGCTGCTCCGGCGCGGTGATCCTGGGCTTCGGCCTGCTGTCGCTGATCTCGCTGCTGCCGCTGCCGTGGAAGGAGATGGGCCGCGCGATCGGCCTTTAGATCACGCCAGCGTGCAGACCTCGTCGAAGGCGAAGCGCGGGCTGCGGTCGAACAGCTTCGACGCGTCGCCGTAGCCGATGTTGCACAGGAAGTTCGTCTTCACCTTGCCGCCCGGGAAGAACGCCGCATCGACCTTGGCGTTGTTGAAGCCGCTCATCGGGCCGCAGTCGAGCCCGAGCGAACGCGCGGCGATCATCAGATAGGCACCCTGCAGGCTGCCGTTGCGGAACGCGGTGGGCTCGGCACCGGGCGTGCCCTTGAACCAGGTGATCGCCGACTGGTCGTGCGGGAACATCCGCGGCAGGTGTTCGAAGAACTCCGTGTCGTAGGCCAGGATCGCCGTCACCGGCGCGGCCATCGTCTTCTCGGTGTTGCCGGCGCTCAGCGCTGGCCGGAGCTTCTCCTTGCCCTCCTTGGTGCGCACGAACACGATCCGCGCCGGCTGGCAGTTGGCCGAGGTCGGTCCCCATTTCATCAGGTCGTAGATGGCGTGCAGCTGAGCGTCGGTTACGGGCTTGGGCAGCCAGCCATTGTGCGTGCGGGCGTCGCGGAAGAGGGTGGCCAGCGCCTTGTCGTCGAGCATCGGATTTCCCATCGGCTGAATTGCGAAATGTTGATCGGACGGTAGCGAAGGTCGCAGGCAGGGTCGAGCCGCCTCTGTGCTAGGCTTTCCGGATGCTGCCGGTCCTGCTCGATCCCGCGAAATTCAGGGACGCCTTCGTCACGGCCAAGGGCGAGCAGCGCGCGCATGTGGCGCTGCGCTCGCTCGAGACGCTGTGGTTCAACACCGGCACGCTCTGCAACCTCACCTGCCGCAACTGCTACATCGAATCCTCGCCGCGCAACGACCGGCTGGTCTACCTGACGGCCGCCGAGGTCGCGGCCTATCTCGACGAGGTCGAGCGCGACGGTCTCGGCACACGACTGATTGGGTTCACGGGCGGCGAGCCATTCATGAACCCCGAGCTGCCCGCGATGCTGGACGACGTCATGTCGCGTGGCCTCAAGGCGATGGTGCTGACCAACGCCATGAAGCCGATGCACAAGATGAAGCCGGCGCTGCTCGGCCTGCTGGCCAAGCACGGCCACAACCTCACGATCCGCGTCTCGGTCGATCACTACGGCAAGGCACTGCACGAGGAAGAGCGGGGGCTGCGGAGCTGGAAGCCGACCATCGACGGGCTGAAATGGCTGGGCGACATGGGCTTCGATGTCCATGTCGCGGGCCGGCACTTCTCGACGGAGACCGACGAGGAGGTGCGGGCGGGCTACGCCCGGCTGTTCGCCGAGATCGGCGTGCCGATCGACGCCCACAATCCCGCGACCCTCGTCCTGTTCCCCGAGATGGACCCGACCGTCGACGTACCTGAGATCACGACGGCCTGCTGGGGCATCCTGAAGAAGTCGCCCGACAGCGTGATGTGTGCCACCGCGCGCATGGTGGTGAAGCGCAAGGGCGCCGAGCGGCCGGCGGTCGTGGCCTGCACGCTGCTGCCCTACGATCCGCAGTTCGAGCTGGGCAACACGCTGGCCGAAAGCAGCGATGCGGTGCGGCTCAACCACCCGCACTGCGCCAAGTTCTGCGTCCTGGGTGGCGCCGCCTGCAGCCAGTGACGCCTGAGGTCGACGTCGTCATTCCGACGTTGAACTCGGGAGCGACGCTCGGCAGGACGCTGGCGGCCGTCGGCGAACATGACGGCCTCTCGATCACCGTGACGGTCTGCGACGGCGGCTCGACCGACGATACGGTAGCCGTGGCGCACTGCGCCGGCGCCACCGTCGTGACGGCGCCGGCCGGTCGCGGCGTCCAGCTCGCGGCCGGCGCGGAGGCAGGAAGTGCTGCCTGGCTGCTCTTCCTGCATGCCGACACGGTGCTCGCCAGCGGATGGGCGCCCGTCGTCCGTGGCTTTGCCTCGCGCAAGGCCAATGCCGGAAAGGCCGGTTACTTCCGCCTGCGCTTCGACTCGCCCGATCCACGCGCGCGGCGCATCGAGCGGCTCGCGGCCTGGCGCGGCCGCACCTTCGGCCTGCCCTATGGCGACCAGGGCCTGCTGCTCTCCCGCGCGCTCTACGACTATCTCGGCGGCTTCAAGCCGATGCCACTGATGGAGGATGTCGACCTCGTGCGTCGCATCGGTCGCAAGAACCTCGTCCCGCTCGGCATCGAAGCGGTGACGTCGGCAGCACGCTACGAACGCGACGGCTGGCTGCGACGGCCGCTGCGCAACCTCTCCTGTCTCGCGCTCTACTTCGCCGGCGTCGCGCCCTCCACCCTGCAGCGACTCTACACGCGATGAAGCGGCATCTCGTGATCTTCGCGCGCGCGCCGCAGATGGGACGGGTCAAGCGCCGCCTCGCCGCCGGGATCGGTGCGAGAGCTGCCTATGACTTCTATGTAAGCACGCTCGCGCACCAGATCAGGACACTCGCGCGCGATCCGCGCTGGACGGTCTGGCTGTTCGTCACGCCCGACGCCGCGCTCGGCCATCCGGCCTGGCGCGGCGTGCGAGTATTGCCGCAAGGCGCGGGCGATCTTGGCCAGCGCATGAAACGACCCTTCAAGATCCTGCCGCCCGGACCGCTGGTCCTGGTCGGCAGTGACATCCCGGGCCTGAGACCGCATCACGTCGCACGCGCCTTCGCCCTGCTCGGCCGCCACGACCTTGTGTTCGGGCCCGCTGCAGACGGAGGCTTCTGGTTGTTCGGTGCGCAGCGCACGAAGCCGCTGCCACGATCGTTGTTTTCGAATGTGCGCTGGTCGACGTCCACGGCGCTCGCCGACACGCTCGCCGGAATCCCGCAAGTGTCCGCGGTACTCTCGGATACGCTCGACGATGTCGATGACGTGGCGGCCTATCGCCGCTTCAGGCTCTCGAGTTCGGCCCGCACCGTGGCGAAAACGGCGGTCCAGTCGCCGGGCACGGTCTGACGGAACAGGCGCGCCGTCGGATACCACGGCGCTTCGGTGCCGCCGAGCTGCCAGCGCCAGTCGGCGACCGACGGCAGGAGCACCCAGGTCTTCACGCCCATGGCCGCCGCGAGATGGGCGATCGGCGCGTCGATCGAGATCAGCAGGTCGAGCTGCGACAGGGCGGTCGCCGCCTCGGCGAAATCGAAGATGCCGCGGCCGACGTCGTGCACCAGGCCGCCGGCGCCGGACTGCTGGATGTCCTTCTGATGGACGCCGCCCTGCAGGCCGAACATCAGCAGTTCCGGATCGCCCGCGAAGGCCAGAAAGTTCGAGAACGACACCGAGCGCTGGCGGTCCTGCGACTGGCCGGGCATGGCCGCCCAGTAGATGCCGACGCGGAGCCGGGCGCGGTCGAGGCGACCGAGCTTGATACGGCTGTCGTCGGGCGCGCGCAGATACGGCGCTTCGCCCGGCAGCGCGGCGAAGTCCGCCTTGCAGAGATGCGGCAGCGACACCATCGAGGCGTGCACGTCGAACGGCGGCAGCTTCTCGCCCTCGGCCACGACCTCGTCGATGAAGTCGCTAGCGCGCAGCAGTTCCTTCAGCAGCGCCTGGCAGAGCACGATCACCGAAGCGCCGCGGCGCTTCAGCTCGCGCGCGAAGCGCACGAACAGCAGCACGTCGCTCAGACCCTGCTCGGGATAGAGCAGGATGCGCTTGCCCTGCAGCGGCTCGCCGTTCCAGGCGGGCTGCGAGAATTCCGGCGCCGGCGTCTCGGGCAGGCGCTTGCGCGCCTCGTAGGAGGCGAAGCCGGTCGCGAGCTCGCCGCGCATCAGGAGCGCGATCGCAAGCTCGACGCGGGCGCGGCGGTTGTCGGGGTTGAGCGACAGCGCGCGGCCGAAGCAGCCGACAGACTCGTCCAGCCGGCCGAGGTCGCGCAGGCAGAGCGCGAGATTGAAGAAGCCCTCGGCATAGTCGCGGTTCAGCGTGATCGACTGGAAGTGATGCTTCACCGCCTCGTCGAGACGGTTGGCGGCGCGCAGCGCGTTGCCGAGATTGGAATGCAGCGCGGGATTGTCCGGATCGGCGGCGAGCGACAGGCGGTGATGCGAGACCGAAGCCTCGAGCTTGCCGGCCAGTCGCAGCGCGACGCCGAGATTGTTGTGCAGTTCGGCGTGATAGGGGCGGACGGCGAGCAGCCGCAGGTAGGACGCGATCGCCTCGTCGAGGCGGCCGGCGCGATGGGCCTGCGCGGCCAGCCTGAGCTGCTGCACAAAGCTGTCGGTATCGCTGCCGAACAAAGGTGTCGGTGCGGCGGAGGCCTGGGATTCCGGCTTGGTGGGATAGATCGTCGGCGTGTCGTTCACGGCACTCGCTCGAACAGCAGCGCTGACATACTACATCAACTAAACTTGATAAGCATCTGTCCTGAAATGCTTATCTCGGTATCGATTGCTGCATGAAATGGCGCAGGACGGCGGGATGGCTACTAGATGTAGCCCTTGATCAGCTCCTCGGCGATCTGGACCGCGTTCAGCGCCGCGCCCTTGCGGAGATTGTCGCTGACCACCCACATCGACAGCCCGTTATCGACCGTGGGGTCGACGCGGACGCGGCTCACGAACACGGCGTCCTGGCCGGTGATCTCCTTCGGCGTCACGTAGCCGCCGGGCTCGCGGCGGTCGACGACCAGGATGCCCGGCGCGGCGGCGAGCAGGCGGCGCGCCTCGATCTCGTCGAGCGGCTTCTCCAGCTCCATCGTCACCGCTTCGGCATGGCCGATAATGGTCGGCACGCGCACGCAGGTCGCGTGGACCTTGATCTTGGGGTCGAGGATCTTCTTGGTCTCGGCCACCATCTTCCACTCTTCCTTGGTCGAGCCGTCTTCCATGAAGACGTCGATGTGGGGAATGACGTTGAAGGCGATGTTCTTCGGAAACTTCTTCGGGTCCAGCGTCTGGTTGACGAAGAAGCTCTTGGTCTGGTTCAGAAGCTCGTCCATCGCCTCTTTGCCGGCGCCCGAGGTCGACTGGTAGGTCGACACGACAACACGCTTGATCGTCGCCGCATCGTGGATCGGCTTCAGCGCCACCACCATCTGGATGGTCGAGCAATTGGGATTGGCGATGATGCCGCGGCCCTTGTAGCCGGCGATCGCCTTGGCGTTGACCTCCGGCACGACCAGCGGCACGTCGGGGTCCATGCGCCAGTACGAGGTGTTGTCGATCACCACCGCGCCGGCCTTGGCCGCGCGCGGGCTGTGCTCGGCCGACACCTTGGCGCCGGGCGAGCTCAGCACGATGTCGATACCCTTGAAGTCGAACTTGGCGAGATCCTGGACCTTCAGGACCGTGTTCTCGCCGAACGACGTCTGCATGCCGACCGAACGGGCGGAGGCAAGCGCCACCACATCATCGGCCGGGAAGTTTCTCTCGGCCAGGATCTGCAACATTTCGCGACCGACATTGCCGGTCGCGCCGACGACGGCGACTCTGTAACCCATGCCGAGGAGATACGCGCCAGGGCCGGGACTGGCAACTACGAGCTGGCAACTACTCCGCCGACGCCCCCGATGCCTTGATGATCGGCAGCCACAGTGCGAGATCCTCGCGCACCAGCGTCTGGGCGGCGGCCGGCGGGCCCGGCGGCAGCATCTCGATGCCCTGCGCCATCATCTTCTCGCGCACCGCCGGCAACTGGCCGATGCGGTTGAGCTCGGCGTTGAGCTTGGCGACAACGGGCTCGGGCGCGCCGGCGGGCACGGCGAAGCCCATCCAGGTGTTGACGACATAGTCCTTCACGCCGGCCTCGATCATGGTCGGGACCTCGGGCAGCAGGGCGGATCGCTGCTCGCTCGTCACCGCCAGCGCCTTCAGTTTGCCGCCCTTGATCAGGCCGATGACGGTCGGCGTGTTGAACAGGCCCATCGTGACTTCGTTGTTGGCGACGGCCTGGATGCCGGCCGGCGTCGCACGATAGGGCACGTGCTGCAGCTTCACGCCGGTGCGCAGCTCGAGCAGGACGCCCGACATGTGATGGCTGGTGCCGACGCCGCCCGAGGAGAAGGTGAGCTCGCCCGGCTTGGCGCGCGCCTGGGCGAGCAGGTCCGCGACAGTCTTCGCCGGATTGTCGGGATGGACGATCAGCACGTTCGAGACGCCGCCGCTCACGGCGACCGGCATCAGGTCCTTTTGCGAATCGTAGCCCGGCGCCTTGTAGAGGCCGATGTTGAACACCATCGTGCCCTGCGAGACGAGGCCCATCGTGTAGCCGTCGGCAGGCGAGCGGCCCAATTCGGCCGTGGCGATGGTGCCGCCCGCGCCGGTCTTGTTGTCGACGACGACGGTCTGGCCCAGCGACTTGCCGAGTTCTTCCGCGAAGATGCGCGCCACGATGTCGGCGGTGGCGCCCGGCGCCAGCGGCACGATCATCCGCACCGACTTGGCGGGGTAGGCCTGCGCTTTCGCGGACGGCATCGCGGCGAGCGCGACTGCACCCGCCAGCAACGTTCTCCTCTT
>SCVT01000127.1 GCA_004296815.1 Reyranella sp.
TCGCCTTGATCTTGGCCGCCAGCGCCTCGACCGAGAACGGCTTGCCGATGAAATTCACGCCAGCGTCGAGCACGCCGTGATGGACGATGGCATTGGCGGTATAGCCGGTCGTGTAGAGCACCTGCAGGTCGGGGCGCCGCGCCATCGCCTCGTCGGCCAGCTTGCGGCCGTTCATGCCGCCGGGCAGGCCGACGTCAGTGAACAGGAGCTCTATATCGCCGTGAGCCGCCAGGACGCGCAGGGCCTCCGGACCGTCACCCGCCTCGTAGACGGTGCAGCCGATCTCGCGGCAGGCCGCGATCGCGAACTCGCGCACGATCGGATCGTCCTCGACGACCAGCACGACGGGGCCGTCGCCTGCCAGCGACTGCACGGCCTGTACGGCCTCGCCGGTCGCGATGGTCTCGTTCAGGGCGCGCGGCATGTAGAGCTTCACGGTCGTGCCGTGGCCGATCTCGCTGTAGATCTTGAGGTGGCCGCCGACCTGCTTGACGTAGCCGAAGGTCATGCTGAGGCCGAGCCCCGTTCCCTGCCCGCGCTCCTTGGTCGTGAAGAACGGCTCGAAGGCGCGCGCTATCGTGTGCTGGTCCATGCCGGCGCCGGTGTCGGACACCGCGATCAGCACGTACTGGCCGGGCGTCACTTCGGTGTTGGCGGCGGCATAGGCATCGTCGAGATGGGCATTGGCCGTCTCGATCGTGAGCGTGCCGCCGCCCGCCATGGCGTCGCGGGCGTTGATCGCGAGGTTGAGGATCGCGCTCTCGAGCTGGGCAGGATCGGCCTTGGCCGCCCACAATCCGCCACCCAGCACCGTCTCGATGGTGACCGTCTCGCCGATCGTCCGCCGCAGCATCTCCGACATGCCGGTGACCAGGCGATTGGCGTCGATCGCCTCGATCTGCAGCGGTTGCTGGCGGGCGAAGGCGAGCATGCGCTGGGTGAGCGTCGCCGCGCGCGCGACGCCCGACCGCGCGAGGTCGAGGAAGCGCACCGTATCGGGCGCCGGCTGCTGCAGCCGCCGCCCCGCCATCTCGATGGCGCCACCGATCCCGGTCAGCAGGTTGTTGAAGTCGTGCGCGATGCCGGCGGTGAGCTGGCCCACCGCGTTCATCTTCTGCGCCTGGCGCAGGCTCTCCTCGGCAAGCTCACGGCGGATCTGCTCCTCGCGCAGCCGCTCGAGCGTCTCGCCCTGCTGCATGGCGCGACGCGATGCGACAAGCGCCAGCAGGAACAGCGCGATCGTCGCCGGAATGCCGAAGACCAGATGCTCGGCCATCTTGGACATCCAGGCGCTCCGGATCGAGCCGCTGGCGACACCAAGGGCGACGTAGATCGGAAGGTCCGGCAGCTTGCGATAGGCGATCGTGCGCGCCACGCCGTCGAAGGCGGAACTCGGTGTCGCGTAGGTTCCGCCGTCGGGACTGATGGCGATCGCTCGCATGAAGGCGGACCCGGGATCGAGCCGGTTCGACCGCGACGGGTTGGCGGGGTAACGGGCCAGCACTTCGCCGTCGGCCCGCACGATCGAGGCCGTGTAGTCGTCCGCGTCGGCGGCCTGCTTGAACAGGCCGACGAAGTGCTCCGGCGGAATTGCCACGGCGATGATGCCGTCGAACCTGCCGTCGCGGAGCGGGCGCAGCTCGCTGTACTGGAAGACATCCGAGCCCTTGATGCGACTGCGGAAGGTTTCGCTGACGTAGCGCTGCTGCCTGCCGTCGCGATGTGTGGCGAAATAGGGACGGTCGGCGGCAGTCACGCCCGGCGGGATGGGAAAGGAGTTGGCAGCGACCAGGGGCCTGCCGTCGGCGTCCACCACGAACACGTCCTCGACCTGTGGCAGCTTGCGCACCAGGGTCTGGAGCTGACCATGGATCCTCGCCTCGTTCTGCCGGATCTCGGCATCGGAAAAGCCGTCGATCATGCCCGCGACATTCGACATGACGAGCTGCTGGGTCTCGAACGTCGCGCGGGC
>SCVT01000128.1 GCA_004296815.1 Reyranella sp.
CAGCGCGACCGGGCAGCCGACCAGCTCCTCGACGCGGCGCACGTACTTGATGCAGGTCGCCGGCAGCTCGCCGAAGGAACGCGCGCCCTGCGTGCTCTCGGTCCAGCCCTCCAGCGTCTCGTACAAGGGCTTGAGCTTCGCCTGCGCGCCCATCGTGAACGGGAAACGCTCGATGCGCTTGCCGTCGAGCTCGTAGCCGACGCAGACCTTGATCTCGTTCATGCCGTCCAGCACGTCGAGCTTGGTGAGCGCGATGCCGTCGATGCCGTTCAGCTTCACCGCCTGGCGCACCATCACGGCGTCGAACCAGCCGCAGCGCCGCGGCCGGCCGGTGTTGGTGCCGAACTCCTTGCCGCGGTCGCCCAGGCCCTGGCCGATCTCGTTCTTGAGCTCGGTGGGGAAGGGGCCGTCGCCGACGCGCGTGGTGTAGGCCTTGGCGATGCCCAGCACGTAGCCGACCGAGCCGTTGCCCATGCCCGAGCCGATCATGGCCTGCGCCGCCACCGTGTTGGACGAGGTGACGTAGGGATAGGTGCCGTGGTCGATGTCGAGCATCGTGGCCTGCGCGCCTTCGAACAGGATGCGCTTGCCAGCGGCGCGCAACGCGTCGAGCCGCTCCCATACATCCTCGGCGAAGGGCAGGATCTTTGGCGCCAGCGCCAGCAGCTCGGCGGTGAGCTTGCCGGCGTCGACTTCCGGATGGCCGAGGCCCCGGCGCAGCGGGTTGTGATGTGCGAGCAGGGTCGCGACCTTCAGCGGCAGCGTGTCGGGCTCACCGAGGTCGCCGACGCGGATGGCGCGCCGGCCGACCTTGTCCTCGTAAGCCGGGCCGATGCCGCGGCGCGTGGTGCCGATCTTGATGATGCCCGGTGCATCCTCGCGCCAGCCGTCGAGGTCGCGGTGCAGCGGCAGGATCAGCACGGCATGGTTGGCGATCTTGAGCGTCTTCGGTGTCACTGAGACGCCCTGGTCGGAGACGCGCTTCACTTCCTCGAGGAAGTGCCAGGGATCTACCACGACGCCGTTGCCGATGATCGACAGCTTGCCATCGCGCACCACGCCCGAGGGCAGGAGCGCGAGCTTGTAGGTCTGGTTGCCGATGACCAGCGTATGGCCGGCATTGTGACCGCCCTGGAAGCGCACCACGACCTCGGCGCGTTCGCTCAGCCAGTCGACGATCTTGCCTTTGCCCTCGTCGCCCCACTGGGCGCCGATCACTGCCACGTTGGCCATCGCATTTTCCCTTCACACACGAAAACGCCTCCCCGGGGCCGGTTCCGGAGAGGCGTGATGTCGGATAGCACTTCCGCCCGCCGGGGGCGAGGCGAAATGATCCTCAGAGGGGCCCTCAGAGTGGTACGGCCTCGCCGTCGATCAGGGCGTGGCTGCAGCGCAAACGCTTGGCTTCGTCGCGCGGCTCGGGGGCTGCGACGACAGCGCGCACGACGGCGTAGCCCTTGGCCTGCCAGGGCGCGGCCTCGCTCCAGGCGACTCCCGACGGCACGTAGAGACGCGGCCGCTCGGGCGGCGCTTCGGAGGCGGAGAGCACCGCATCCATGTAGACGGTGAAGCCGGTGGCAGGTTCGCTGACGCCGTCCTCGGGATAGCCTGCGGAATAGCGCCCGCCGCGCGCCAGCTCCTCACGGCCCTTGAGCGCGAACACCGAGAACGAGACGCCGGTCTGGTACTCGAGCCCGCGATACTCGACCGGGTCGATGGTGAGTGGCAGGTCGGGCTCAGCGGCATGGACGAGTTTCACCACCTCGGCCAGGCGCGCCGCCTCGGCGGCGGCCGCCGCCGGCAGCTTGAGCTTGCCGAGCGTCGCCAGGCCGCGATCGGCCGGACCCGCGGCGCGCAGGAGGCCGGCGAAGAGGTCGGCCACCTTCTTGTCAGTGGCGGCCTTCGCGATGCCGCCCTCGTCCTTGCGGTCGAGTGCGCGGCGCAGGCGCCGCAGCGAGTCGGCCGGCTGCTTCAGCCCGGCGGCGACCGCGGCGACCAGGGTGGGCAGGTTGAGATCGACCGTCAGCTCGGTCACGCCGATCGCGCGCAGCGTGTCGACGGCGAGCAGGACGGCCTCGGCGTCGGCCTCGGCGGTATCGACGCCGATCAGCTCGGTGCCGACCTGGGCGAACTGCCGCTCGGGTTTGAGGGCGCTGCCGCGCACGCGGATCACGTTGCCGCCATAGGAAAGGCGCAGCGGCCTGGGCTCGTGCTTGAGGCGGGTCACCGCGATGCGCGCCACCTGGACGGTCATGTCGGGGCGGACGCCCATCATGCGCTGCGAGACCGGGTCCATCAGCCGGAAGGTCTGCGGCGCCAAGGCGGCGCCAGGACCACCCAGCAGGGACTCCTCGAACTCGACCAGTGGGGGCTTCACGCGCTCGTAGCCGAAGGCCGCGAAACGCTCGATGGCGACGTCGATCGCCCGGGCCTCGCGCGTCGCGTCGGGCGGCAGCAGGTCGGCCAGCCCTGCCGGCAGCAGGCCGCGATGGTCGTTGTCGTTGGCGCTCATGATGCCGCTTGATAGCCCATTGAGCCCCGGAAGGGGAGGCATGGAAGGCGAGGGACCGCTCGTTTTCCCCGCGCGGTTGGGTTATTGCTCGCCCGCATGAGCCCTGCTGACCGCCCGGCACTCTCTGTTGTGGCCCCCTGCTACAACGAGCAGGACGTTCTGCCCGAGTTCCTGCGCCGGGTCGGCGCCGTCTTGGACGGGATCGGCGGCTCGGCCGAGATCATCGTGGTCGACGATGGCTCGCGGGATAGCACCTGGGATGTCATGTCGGAGGCCGCTGCGCGCGATCCGCGCATCGTCGCGGTGCGCCTGATGCGCAACCACGGCCACCAGCTCGCCCTGACGGCGGGCCTCTCGATCTGCCGCGGCGAGCGGGTGCTGATCATCGACGCCGACCTGCAGGACCCACCCGAGCTGCTGCCCGACATGCTGGCGCTCATGGACGGGGCCGACGGCAAGGCCGCCGCCGACGTGGTCTACGGCCAGCGCCGCCAGCGCGACGGCGAGAGCCTGTTCAAGCGTTCGTCGGCAGCCGTGTTCTATCGCCTGATCGGGCGCCTCACCGACGTCGAGATCCCGTCGGACGCCGGCGACTTCCGGCTCGTCAATCGCAGGGTGCTCGACGTCCTGCTGGCAATGCCCGAGCGCCACCGCTTCATCCGCGGCATGGTGGCCTGGATCGGCGGGCGCCAGGTGCCGCTGGTCTACGACCGCCATTCGCGCGCCGCCGGCGAGAGCAAGTATCCGCTGGCCAAGATGATCCGCTTCGCCGCCGACGCCATCACCTCGTTCTCGGTGGTGCCGCTCATGGCGTCGATGACGATCGGCTGGATCATGGCGGCGCTCGGTTTCGCATTCTTCATCTACTCGATCGTCGGCTGGCTGATGGGCGCGAACCTGCCGGGCTGGACGTCGCTGATGGCGGCGGTCGGACTGCTGGGCGGCATGCAGTTCCTGATGCTGGGCATCATCGGCGCCTATCTCGGCAGGCTGTACGACCAGTCCAAGGGCCGACCGCTGTTCATGATCCGCGACATCGTCGGCGGCGGAAGATGACCGCGCCGCAGCCGCAGTCCTGGTCGGGCGAGTCCGCCGAGTTCGACGAGTACGCGGCCGAGTACCAGGGCGGCCTCGACAATCCGATCAAGCGCATGATGGGCAGCTCGCCCGACCAGTTCATCGCCGTGAAGGCGCGCTGGCTGCTGCGCCGCGAGCCGCAGCTCCTGAAGGGCGGCCTCGCCGTGCTCGACTATGGCTGCGGTGTCGGCTCGCTGATGCGCGTTCTGGCGCAACTCGGCGCCAAGGCCTCGTTCACCGGATGCGATATCTCGACCGGCATGCTGGAGCAGGTGGCCAAGCGCTGGCCGGCGGCACTTGGGGCGCCACCCGCGCTGGCGCCGCAACAGGGCGCCCACACGCCGTTCGAAGATCTCCAGTTCGACGTCGCCACGATCAGCGCCGTGCTGCACCACGTGCCACTCGAGGAACGCCCGGCCGTCTATGCCGAGCTCGGCCGCGTCCTGAAGCCCGGTGGCCGGCTCTACGTCTTCGAGCACAATCCGCGCAACCCGCTGGTCCGCCACGTCATCGCCCGCACGCCGATCGACCGGAATGCGATCCTGCTCGACGCCAGCGAGGTACGGCACGGGCTGCTCGACGATGCGCGCTACGACCTCGAGACCGACTATCTGATGTTCATGCCGCCCGGCATCGCCGTGTTGCGGGGCGTCGATAGGCTGCTGACATGGCTGCCGATGGGGGCGCAATATGCCGTGGCGGCGCGCAAGGCCGCCTGAGGGGATGGACCATGGACAAGCAGGGCTTTGAAGCCGAGCTGAAGCGCGACGGCTACGACGAGATCCTCACCAACAAGACGCCGGGCGCGAAGTTCAACGCCGAGCACTCGCATCCCTTTGACGTGAAGGCGATGGTGCTCGACGGCGCCATCACCCTGGGCTGGGAAGGCAAGACGCAGACGTTCCGGCCCGGCGAGGTCTTCACCATGGCGCGCGGCTGCCTCCACACCGAGACGTTCGGCCCCGAAGGCGTCGTGACCCTGG
This sequence comes from Reyranella sp., assembly GCA_004296815.1. GTDB lineage: Bacteria > Pseudomonadota > Alphaproteobacteria > Reyranellales > Reyranellaceae > Reyranella. The sequence continues at coordinate 4,573 of SCVT01000128.1, forward strand.
TGGGCCGCAAGCACTAGTGACGAAAGCAGCTCCCGCCTGGCAGCTGCTGCTTGCCTTCCTGCTGTCGCTGCTGGTCCTGTCGGGCCTGATCGGCTGGCTCGACAACGTCCACATCATCAGCGCCAACGGGATGTACAAAAGCATCCAGGGCGAGCCCTGGATCACCGAGTTCGGCAAGGCGCGCCTCGACCAGTCGAACTACCTGTTCTTTCCGCTTTACGGCGCGATG
>SCVT01000129.1 GCA_004296815.1 Reyranella sp.
TCGCGCACCAGTGCGAGCACCAGTGCGGCGAACAGCAGGAAGGAGCCCACGACGCGCAGCGGCCGCACGAGGCGGGGCGGACACGCCATGCCGCCGCCGGCGCGCTGCCAGTGGCGATCCTGGCTGAGCGCCAGCAGCGCGAAGCCGAGATAGGTCGCGAGGGTGAGGGCGATCAGCAGCGTGGCGATCACGACGCCCCTCCTCGCTTCACAACCGCGCCAGCGCCAGCGCCCCGCCCCAGGAGGCGATGCCGACGATGGCGAGAGCAAGGCAGAGGCGGAGGAGGCGCCGGTCGGCGAAAGCCCAGATCAGCAGGACGAGGTAGACGAGGAAGGCCAGCATCGAGGCCAACACGACCGCCTCGCTGCGCGGCATCAGCTGGGCCGCCGGCAATCCAACGGCCGCCAAGGCCGCCAAGCCCGAGGCCACGGCATAGCCGCCGCCCACCGCCGCAACGATGCGGACGGTGACGGCGAAGCCTCGCGTGGCCAACGGATTCTGCACGCCCGAGCACCCCTTCCGGGGCGGCCGGACGCCGTCCCTCGGACATAAGACGAACGAGCGGGCCGGATTTCTCCCGCGCGGAATGCCGGGGAGCCATGATTTTTCCGGCTGTCAGTGCGGCTTGGCCGGCGCTGCCGCGGGCAGCGGCTCGATTCCCTGGGGCTGCACGACCGTGAGCGAGGTCACGTAGTTCGCGAAATCGTAGGCCTCGTCGCCCCGCTTGCCGGCGTCGTTGTCGGTGTGCTGCACCTCGAAGACATAGGTGCCGCGCCACGGCAGCTTGACCTCGAAGGCGCCGTCGTCGCCGGTCTGCTCCTCGCGGCCCCAGCCCGACGGCGTGCGGACCTCGACCTTGGCCTTGGCCAGCGGCTTGCCCTTGTAGACGACCTGGAACTTGTCGCCGCCCGTCGGCACTACGTCGAGCGTCAGCACCGCGGGACGCGCCGTACGATCAGGAACGAAGCGTGCAGCCGGCATGTAGATGCCGCGCTTGTTGTCGCGCTTGCGCTCGAACGACGGCCAGCGAACGTCCTCGGCGACGATGCTGTCGGGGCCGTCGATCTTGCCGGATGCGGCGTAGGCGTTGGCCGACTTCTGCAGCGTCAAAGCGCGTTCGCCGGCGGACGACACGACCTTGGCCTGCGGCGAAAGCTTGTCGAGCGAGCCCGGCGAGGCTTCGCGCAGGTTCTCGCCGAACTCGCCGAAGTAGACCTTCGCCCCCTGGCCATCGACCTCGATCCAGATGTGATGGGCCGATGCAGGCGTGGCGAGCGACAGGGAAAGCGCCGCCAGGGCGGCGATACGGACGATGGACTTCATGGCGATTGGCCCTCCAGACGATGATGCGAGATCGGCTCGTTCAGCGACTGGCGGCGGCGCAGCAGGCGCCACGCGGTGAGCGCGGCGGCGAACGCCCCGGCCAGTAGCACGAGATCCATGCCGGCGACAGCCAGCTTGCCGTCGGCCAGTGCACGGAAGAGGTGGTCGCCGGTCGTGAGGCCGTTGAGGGCGACGGCGAGGACGGAGAGCGCCGCGGCGACCCAGCACTGGTCGATCCAGGCGGTGGTGCGCCGTGTCCAGGCGTGGACGAAGCTCAGCACCCACACCCCGAAGAAAACCCAGATCTCGAGCTCGTAGCGCACGCCGCCGAGGAACGTCGCGCCCGACGGCAGCAGGCGATTGACGACGAAGAAGGCGAGCGTCGCCAGCACCATCCCGCCGGTACCGCCGGCGGCGAGCCCCTCGACGAAACGCCCGGCGTCGCTTCCGGCCGCGAGATGCGCCTTGCGCCGCCGTTCCACCCAGAAGAGGAAGCCGGTGACGATGAGGAAGCAGCCGAGCAGGCCCAGCGCGAAATAGACCCAGCGCAGCGTCCAGTGGCGGAACTGCGTGAAATGCAGGCCGGTCAGGAACATCTGCACCTGGGTCGTGTCGCGGATGTAGGTGCGGTAGAGGACCTCGCCGGTCGCGGCGTCGAAGAAGAACGGATCGGTGCGCATGTTGACCGCGGCCTCGATCGAGGGCCGCACCTCGACGTAGGAATTCCGGTCGCCGTGATGGAAGACGCGCACCAGACCGGGGTTGAGACCGCCCCAGGCCTCGCGCGCCGACGCCACCATGGCGTCGAGCGAGCCGAGCGGCGGCCCGGGCTGGTTGAGCCGGGGGCGGCTGAAGACGTCGTAGGTGTCCTTCACATAGCCGGAGCGGCCGCCGTCGAAGGCGACCCACACGCCCGACGGGAAGTAGACCGAGGCGAGGATGGTCACGCCAGAGAAGGACATGACGAAGAAGAAGATGAAGCCCAGCGTGCCCGCCGTGCTGTGCAGGTCGAGCAGCAGGCGCTGTGGCTGGCGCGAGCGGCGGAGCGTGAAGAAGTCGACGAAGATCTTGCGATGGATGATCACGCCCGAGATGCAGAGCGCCATCATCGCCGCCCCGGCGAGGCCGGTGAGCCAGGTGCCGAGGTTCCACATCTTGAGGTGCAGCGTGTGGTGGAACGGGAAGAAGAACCGCGTGCCGGCCCAGCTCTCGGCCGGCGCGATCGGCTTCATGGTCAGGGGATCGAGCAGCGTCCGCTCGAAGCCCGTCCGCGCGCGATAGCCGATCCAGAGCACGGGATCGCGCGACGTCGGCAGGACGATCGCCCAGGGCGCGGCGCGCGGCGACAGCCTGGTCGCCTCCTCGCGCAGCCCGTCGATGGCGATCGGCTCGCCGGAATAGACGATGCGGGTCGAGGGGTTCATCCAGCGGTCGATCTCGCGATCGAAGACGCAGAGCGTGCCGGTCCAGAAGATCGCAAAGAGCAGCACACCGACCACCAGGCCCGCCCAGGTGTGCAGCCAGTCCATCGACTCGCGGAAGGTCGCGCCCATCTCACGCTCCTCCCATCAATGAAGGAAGGAACCCGATCGCCGTACCGCCCGCGGTGATGGCCAGCAACGCAAGGACCAGCGGCACGAGCCGCGGCGCGGCAGCGGCCCACAGCGCCAAGACGACATAGACGAGGAAGCCCAGGATGCTGCAGGCCGTGAAGGCGTCGCTCCTGTCGAGGCCGCCGAGGATCAGCGTCGCGACGCCGGCCGCGACGATCGCCGACGCAGCGGCATAGGCCAGGAACACGATGGCGAGGACGCGCACGACCACCCTGCCGGCGCCGACGGGTGCAGGAGGGAATGCTGTCCTTGCCATCGGACCGTCAGAAGTCGGCGGTGAGCGACAACATGAAGGTCCGCGGCTGGTTCTGGACGAAGAACGAGCTCGTCGCGACCCAGTAGTTCGTGTCGAACAGGTTGATGACGTTGGCCCGCAGCGACACCGGCTTGCCGTCGGTACGGTCGAACGTGTAGCGCAGGCCCGCGTCGAACCGCGTCCAGGCCGGCGCCTGCTGCGTGTTGGCGGCATTGATGTAGACCGGGCCGTTGTAGACGACACGACCGAGCACGCCGACGCCCTTCACCCAGGGCGTATCCCAGTCGAGGCCGAGCGAGGCCTGGAACGGTGTCGTGCCGACGGCCTGGTTGCCGTTGGTCAGGCCGCCCGCCGTGTTGAGCATGGTGGCGTTGAGCACGGTGAAGCCGCCGAGCAGCCTGAGGCCCGGCATCGGCTCGCCGAAGGCCACGAACTCGATGCCCTGGTTGCGCTGCTGCCCGTTGGTGACGAACGTATTGGTCGCGACGTCGGTGTAGGAGCTGGGCAGCGTGAGCTGGAAGGCGCTGATGGTCGCGCCGATGAAGCCGAAGTCGAGCTTCACGCCGAGCTCGAACTGGTTGGTGACGAACGGCGCGAACTGCGTGCCGGCATTGAGCACGCCGGCCGGCGCGATCGGCCCCTGCTGCAGCGCCTGGATGTAGTTGCCGTAGAACATGAATTCCTTCGCCGGCTTGAAGACGAAGGAGGCGGAGGGCGACAGCACGCTCTGGTCGTTCCCGTTGGTCGGCAGGCCGGTCACGATGCTGTAGTTCGCTGTCTGCAGGCGCTGGAAGCGGGCGCCTGCGATGACCTGGAACATCTCGTTGTTGAACGAGACCGCATCGACCATGCCGATGCTGGTGTAGACCGAATCCGAGGTGAGTGGCGGCGGCTGGGTGCGAAAGCCGAAGAAGCTGGGCTGCTGGATGAAGGTCGGATTGTAGATGTTGGAGTTGAGCGTCGTGCCGAGCGGATTGTTGAACGTGAAGTTCTGGGTCTTGAGATAGTCGGTGACGAACGCGGCCTCGTGCTTGACCGGACCGGTATGGAACTTGCCGCGCACTCCGGCCTCGAGGGAGAGCGCCTCGGACGTCGACATGAACTGGCCGGCGGACAGGATGGTGGTGTTGCCGCCCCAGTTCACGATGTTCTGGTTGAAGAACACCGAGGTGTAGTTGCTGCGCCGCGCGCCGGCCTTGATGAAGCCGGTGAGGCCTTCGACGATATCGTGCTCGAAACGCAGCGCGCCGTAGACATCGTTGGCCTGCAGGCGCTCCCACGGCTGATACGAGCTCTGGCGCGCATAGGGCGGCGGCGGAAGCTGCTGGCCCGCCGCGAGGAAGATGCCGCCCTGGAAGGCCTGAACGTCGCGACGCAGGAAGCCGATGTCGGCGTCGATGCGCGTGCGGTCGCTCCGGTAGTCGAAGCCCAGGGTGAGGGCGAGCCGTTCGGCGGCCTGGTTGTTGACGGCGGTGTCGCCCGAATAATAGGTGGCGCCGGCACGCAGGCCGATCTCGTTGTCAGGGCCGAAGCGGCGGCCGACATCGGCCATGCCGCCGAACTGCGCGTCCGAATTGTAGAGAGCCGTGACCTGGGTGATGGGGGCATCGGTCGCCCGCTTCGGCACGAGGTTGATCGTGCCGCCCACCGCGCTCGGCAGCGCGCCGTTCAGGAACGCGGTCGGTCCGCGGAACACTTCGACGCGCTCGATGCCGGTCATGTCGGCCTGGTTCGGCACGATGCCGTAGAGGCCGCCGAAGCCGTAGTTGGTGTTGAAGATCTGGACGCCGCGGATGACGACGCGGTCGTCGAACACGTTGCCGTTGGGGATGCCCGAACGCACGGTCGGATCGCCGGCGAGCACGTCGGTCAGCGTGCGGGCCTGCTGGTTCTGCATGTACTGGTTGGTGTAGGTCGTCTCGCTGAACGGCGTGTCCATGTAGTCGCGATTGCCGAGCAGCCCGACCTTGCCGCCGCGTGCCACCTGGCCACCGGCATAGGCCGGCGACTGGTTGCCGATCTCGCCCTGTGACGGGGTCGTCGTCGCCTGGACGCGCACCGGATCGAGCTGCACGGCGCTCGCCCCGGGGACTCCGGCGGCGGCAGGCGGCCCGGACACCGTCACGGCGGTCGCGGAGGTGAACTGGAAGCTGAGGCCGGAGCCCGTGAGCAGTTGGCGCAGCGCCTGCTCCGACGTCATCGAGCCGCTGACGGCGCCACTGGTCTTGCCGGCCACCGCCGCGGAATCGACCGCGATCTGCATGCCGGACTGGCGACCGAAGGCGGTGAGCGCCTGTGCCAATGGTTGTGCCGGGATGTCGAAGGTCGCCGTGCGTCCGGCTTGCGCCTGCAACGGAGCTTGCGGAGATGTCTGCGCCTCATCCGAGGTTTGCGCGAAGACAGGAGACGCCCCCGCCACCGCGATGAAAGTCACCACACCGACGGTGCGGACAATGCTGCCGGTCCTATTCTTCGCCACGGACTACTCCCCGATGCTCCGTGCCGGCGGGTCACGGATACTCCCAAAGATCCGGAGCGAACGATTCTCGTTCGCGCCGATCAGTGGACGGCGGCAGCGGCGCGGTTTTAAGGGACCACGCCGGATTTTTTCGAGGTGCTAGGGGCCCGAGACGACGAGGAGATACTGCGTCAGCTGGGTGACGGAGCCGCGCTGCGTGCCGACCACGGTCTGCAGGGCCTCGAGAGGCCGGGAAAGATCGAAGACGCCCGTCACCCGCCGGGTGGCAAGGGCGCGATCGCGCAGCACGATGGCGCCGGGATGATGGCGGCCGAGCTCCTCGACAACCTCGCCCAGCGTCGCACCGTCGACGATGAGGCGACGCTCGCGCCACGCCGCGACATCGTCGGGAGATCGGAAGAGC
>SCVT01000130.1 GCA_004296815.1 Reyranella sp.
GCTCTTCCGATCTCGCCATCGCGCTGCGTGTTGCCGCCCATGCCGCCGTTATAGAAGAACATGTTGGCGTAGGGCTTGCCGCCTTCACGAACGCCCGACTGGTTCATGCCCCACATCGGCGAGCCGCAGGCCGCCATCACGCGCTCCGGCACGATCTGGCCGAGGCAGCCGAACACCAGCATCGGCACGTAGTGGCCGATCAGCATGCGCGAGCCGCCCGGCGCGGGAAATTGCGGATTGACGATGCAGCCCGGCGGCGCCTTGAGCGTGATCGGCCGCCACGCGCCCTCGTTGTTCGGCAGGTTGGGGCTGGTGCAGACCTTCACCCCGTACATCGCCATCGCGTTGGTGTAGCAGAGCGCGCAGTTGATGGCGCGATCGACTTGGGCGTCGGTCCCGGCGAAATCCATCTCGATCTCGTCGCCCCGGATGGTGAGCGCGAGCTTGATGGTGATCGGCTTGTCGAGCAGCCCGTCGGTCTTGAGCTCGCTGCGGTAGGTGCCGTCGGGCAGCTCGCGGATCGCGGCGCGCATCGCCGTCTCGCAGCGGCCCTGGACCTCGCGCGCGAGGTCGGTGAGATCGGGCAGCCCGTAGCTCTCCATGAGCACGCGCAGCCGGTCCTCCATCAGGTCGAGCGCCACGATCTGCGCGTAGAGATCGCCCATCGTCTGGTCGGGCGTGCGCACGTTCTTGCGGATGATGCCCACCAGCGTCTCGTCGGTCTTGCCGGCGGCGATCATCTTCATGGGAGGGATCTGCAGCCCCTCCTCGAAGACCTCGCGCGGCTCGGGGCTCCTGATCTTGCCGCCGATGTCGGGCACATGCGCCGTGGTGGCGCTGAAGGCCACCAGCTTGCCGTCGCGGAAGATCGGCTTGGCGAGCGTGACGTCGGGCAGATGGCCGGTGCCCAGCCAGATGTCGTTCGTGATCAGCACGTCGCCCGGCTCGAGCTTGTCGGGCGGGAAGAAGCGCAGGAAGTGCTTCACCGTCTCCGGCAGCGTGCCGATGAAGCTCGGGATGCTCTCGGACGCCTGGACGAGCGACTGGCCCGAGGCGTCAGTGATCACGCAGGAGAAGTCGTAGCTCTCGCGCACCAGGGTGGAGAAGGAGGTGCGCACCATCGCGGCCGCGGCCTCGTCGACCATGGAGATCAGCCGCCGCCACAGCAGCTCGAGCTCGATGGGATCAAACGCCCTTGTTTGCCTGATCTGGGCCATCACACCGCCTCCGCCAGGATCGAGCCATCGGGCAACAGCCGCGCCGTTGCGTTGGGTCCGACGATGAAGGTGCTCTCGTTCTCCTCGAACACCGCCGGTCCCTCGATCGCCACGCCGGGCTCAAGGGCGTAGCGGTCCCAGACCTGCGTCGAGAGCGTCTTGCCGGCGTCGGGGAAGAAGACCGGGCGCATGCCCTTGCGCGCCGATGCCGAGGGATGACGCGGCAGCTCCAGCGAGCCCCCGCTGCCCGGCATGGGGGCGCTGACCGAAAGGCGCAGCGCCACGAACTGGATGGCGGCGCCCGGCGGCACGCGCGCGAACAGCGCTTTGTACGCCGCCTCGAACGCCGTCTTCACCGAGTCCGCGTTCAGCGAGTCGGGCAGCACGACCGTGATCTCGCTGCCCTGGCCGATGTAGCGCATGTCGGCGAGACGCCGTGACGTGCGACCGTCGACCGTCGCGCCGGTGAGGCGCAGCACTTCGAGCGCCTCCTTCTCGAGGTTGGCGAAGATGCTGTCGGCCGCCGAAAGGTCGGCGCCGGCCAGCGCCGTGGTGAAGCTCGCGACGCGATCGACGCGCGCGGGCGCCATCAGCATGCCGATGGTGCTGCCCGCTCCCGCGCCTGGCGGACAGACGACGCGCGTCACGCCGAGCTTGCGCGCGACGTGCCAGGCATGGACAGGCCCCGCGCCGCCGGTCGCCAGCAGCGCATACTCGGCCGGAATGCGGCCGCGCTCGGCGATGGCCACGCGCGCGGCGCCCGCCATGTTCTCGTTCACCACGTCGTGCACACCGAATGCGGCGCGATCCTCCTCGACGCCCAGCGAGGTCGCGAGCTTGCCGAAGGCCGCCCTGGTCGCCGCGCCGTCGATCTTCATCGCGCCGCCCAGGAAGAAGTCGGCGTTGAGATAACCAAGCGACAGGTCGGCATCGGTCACGGTCGCGTCCTTGCCGCCGCGGCCATAGCAGGCCGGGCCCGGCTGGGCGCCGCTGCTCTCGGGGCCGACGTTCAGGGTGCCGAGCTCGCTCTTGTGCGCGATCGAGCCGCCGCCGGCGCCGATCTCGATCAGCTCGACGGTCGCGATCTGGATGGGAAGACCGGAGCCGCGCAGGAAGCGCTTCTCGCGCGCCGCCTCGAAACCGTAGGCGACCAGTGGCTCGCCGTCGTCGACCAGCGCGAGCTTGGCCGTCGTGCCGCCCATGTCGAAGGCCAGCACGCGCTCCAGCCCGGCGTTGCGGCCGAACCATGCGCCAGCGAGAGCGCCTGCCGCCGGCCCGCTCTCCAGAAGCTGCACCGGCGCGCGCCGCGCCTCGGCGACATGCGTCAGGCCACCGTTCGACAGCATGAGAAACAGACCGCCGGGAATGCCCTCCTTGCGCAGCGCCTGCTCCAGTCGCTCGAGATAGATCTCGGCCAGCGGCCGCACGTAAGCGTTAGCGACCGTCGTGCTGGCCCGCGAATACTCGCGGATCTCGGGCGCGATGTCGGACGAGAGCGAGATCGAGAGATGCTGGAAACGCTCGGCCACTGCGGCGCCCATTGCGCGCTCGTGCGCCGGGTTGGCGTAGGCATGGAGGAAGCAGATGGCGAGGCTCTCCACGCCCTGCTTCACGAGATCGGCCACCTCGGCGAGCGCGGCTTCGACATCGAGCGCCGTCTCGATCCTGCCATCCGGCGCCAGCCGCTCCTTCGCCTCGCGGCGCCACGGCCGCGGCACGATGGGCTTCGGCATCTCGATGAAGAGATCGTAGAGCTCGTATTTGCGCTCGCGTGCGATCTCCAGAACGTCGGCGAACCCGGCCGTCGTCAGCAGCCCTGTCTTCGCGCCCTTGCGTTCGATCAGCGCGTTGGTGAACAGCGTCGTGGCGTGCACCACCCGCCCCACCTGATCGGGCGTGGCGCCCGCCTTCTCCAGCACGCGGCGCGTGCCTTCTAGGGCGCCGCGCGCCGGATCGTCGGGCGTCGTACTCTCCTTCCAGATGACGGCGCGGCCGTCACGCGGATCGTGGATGACGAGATCGGTGAACGTGCCACCGATGTCGATGCCGAGAGATAAAGGTGCGCTACTCATTCTGCCTTGATGTTCCCCGCCTTGACGACCTTGGCCCAGCGTTCGCGATCCTTGGCGATGTACGCCTTGAAGGCGGCCGGGTCCTGCGCAAGCGCCGTGAGGCCCTGCTTCTCCAGCGCTTCCTTGTTGGAGGGATCGCCGATCGCATCGATGAGGAGTTTCGAAAGGCCCGCCTGGATGTCGGCCGGCATGCCGGCCGGGCCGAAGATGCCGAACCAGTTGCTGATGTCGAGTGCGGGGATGTCCTTGGTGAGCAGCGGCAGGTCAGGCGCGAGCGGCGTCGGCTTGGTCGCCGCGAGCGCCAGCACACGCACCTTGCCGGCGTTGGCCAAGCTCATCAGCTCCGACACGTTGCCGAAGAACATGTCTACGTTGCCCGCCGCGACGTCGGCGATGGCCGGTGCGCCGCCGCGATAGGGCACGTGGATCATCTTGAGGCCGCCCGACTCGAAGCCCAGGAACTCGGCGGCGAGCTGGTTGGTCGAGCCGAGGCCGGTCGAGGCGTAGGACAGCTTGCCGGGGTTGGCCTTGGCGTAGGCCACCAGCTCGGGGATCGTCTTGAACGGCGCATCCATGCGCACGATCAACGCCATCGGCACGCCGACCAGGTTGGCAATCGGCACCAGCTCCTTGTCGAGGTCGAGCGGGATGTTCGAGCCCGGCACCACGGCGCCGACCGCGATCTGGCCCATGATGCCGATGCCGATCGTGTAGCCGTCGGGCGGCGACTGCGAGACCTGCTTCAGCGCGATGAAGCCGCCGGCGCCGGTCTTGTTCTCGACGATGACGGGATAGCCGAACTTGCGCGTGATCGCGTCGGCCGCGAGACGTGCAGTGATGTCGGCGGTGCCGCCCGGCGCGTAGCCGACCAGGATCTTGATGGGCTGCTTGGGCACCCATTGCTGGGCGCGGGCCGACGTGGCGGCCAAGACGAGCGGAACGGCGAGCAGGCTGCGACGAAACATGGCGATGACCCCCAATCCCCGAAAGCGAACGTCGAGCAAGGCTCGTGCCGGGTCAAGCGCCCCGCTTGAGATGAAACACTGTTCCGCTAGTCTCGATGCTCATGCCCCTCGCCTTTCCCGCTACGGACGTCTGGACGCTGCTCGCCGACATCGTCGATGAGACGCCCGACGCGCCGGCGCTCCTCCATGGCGACCGCACGCTGAGCTTCGCCGAGCTTTCCGAGCGCGCCCTGCGGGCCGCGCGCGGCCTGGCCGATCTCGGCGTCGGTCCCGGCGACCGCGTGGCGCTGTGGCTGCCCAACGTACCGGCCTATCCCATCCTCTATTTCGCCTGCGTCCGCCTCGGCGCCATCGCCGTCGCCGTGAACACGCGCTACCGCGCCGTTGAGGTCACCGACATCGTCGGCCGGTCGGGCGCCAAGGTGCTGGCCTGCGCGCCGGGCTTCCGCCGCATCGACTTCCTGTCGATCCTGGCCGACATCGAGCCCGATGCGCTCGACAGGCTGACGGCGATCGTCACGGTCGGCGAGGAAGCCACGTCTGTCCCGCCTGCCATCGAGCGCCTGAGGCGCGTGCCGTTCGAGCGTCTGCTGTCGCGGCCTCGGCATGGCACCAGCCATGCGAAGACGAGCTCCCCCTGCAACATCTTCACGACCTCAGGGACAACCAGCGCACCGAAGTTCGTGTTGCATCGCCAGGGCGCGATCACGAGCCACGCCCAGCAGGTCGCCAAGGTCTTCGGCCTCGCCGTGCCCGACACACTCTCGCTCTCGATCCTGCCGCTCTGCGGCGTCTATGGCTTCAACCAGACGATGGCCACGCTCGCGGCGGGCAAGCCCTGCGTGCTGGTCGAGTCCTACGAGATCGACGAGATCGCCCGCCTGATCGCGCAGCATCGCCCGACCACGATGTTCGGCAGCGATGACATGTATGCCCGCCTGCTCGACGCCGTGCCGGGAGACCTGCCCTTCCCGTCGCTGAAGTGGGCAGGCTACGCGGCCTTCAATGCCTCGCTCGACGATATCGCGGAGAAAGCGCAGCAGCGCGGACTGCGCCTCAACGGCCTTTACGGGATGAGCGAGGTGCAGGCGCTCTACGCCATGCAGCCGCCCGATGCGGAGGTGGCGCGGCGCAAGAAGGGCGGTGGCGTGCCGACGTCCCCTCTGGCTCATGTCCGCGTCCGCGATCCCGAAAGCGGCGCGTTGCTGGGGCCAGGCCAGCCCGGAGCGCTGGAATGCGCCGGACCGTCGCTGATGGTGGGCTACTACGGCAACGACAAGGCGACGGCGGAAGCGATGACGCTCGACGGATATGTCCGCACCGGCGATCTCGCCGAGCTCGACGGCCACGGCGGGTTCACGTTCCTCAGCCGCATGGGCGACGTGCTGCGGCTCTCGGGCTTCCTGGTCAATCCGCTCGAGATCGAGACCCACCTGCAGAAGCTGCCCGGCATCGAGGGCTGCCAGGCGATCGCGGTGCCGCGTCCCGACGGCGTCCGCTGCGTGGCGTTCGTGATCCTCTCTGCCGGCGCGACGCTCGACGAAGCGGCGGCGATCGCCCACTGCAGCCGCGGGCTCGCGAACTACAAGGTGCCGCTGCGCGTGTTCGCGGTCGACGACTTCCCCAAGACGCCCTCGCCCAACGGCTTCAAGATCCAGCGCACCAGGCTGCGCGACATGGCGCTGGAGCGGCTCGGCTAGCGCCAGAGCTGGCGGCTGGCGATGGCGGCGCCCTGGGCCAGTGTCTCGAGCTTGGCCCAGGCGATGTCGGCGTGGACGCGCCCGCCCAATCCGCAGTCGGTCGAGGCGATGACGCGCTCGCGGCCGACCAGGCCGGCGAAGCGGCCGATCCGCTCCGCCACCAGCTCGAGATGCTCGACCACGTTGGTGGCGTGACTCACCACGCCGGGCAGGATCAGCCGGTCGTCGGGAAGCTTCGTGTCCTTCCACACGCTCCATTCGTGCTCGTGGCGCACGTTGCCAGCCTCGAACGAATAGGCGCCGGCGTCGATCTTCAGCATCACGTCGACGATGTCGCGCATCGCGATGTCGGTGGTATGCGGGCCGTGCCAGCTTCCCCAACAGAGATGGAAGCGGATGCGGTCGCGGGGAAGGCCCTTCAGCGCGTGGT
>SCVT01000131.1 GCA_004296815.1 Reyranella sp.
CGTGTGCTCTTCCGATCTAGTTCTTGAGCCATGTGATATAGCTACGCCCCCTCCGGCCGGGCCGGCAAGAGGGGTTTTGTAGCGTTACGGAGTTCGGGGTGAGCGGCGATATCGACGATTTTCGCGGCCTTCTGGCCAAGGTGGGCAACGGCGAGCCGCTGGGCATCGGCGAGGCGGAGCGCGCCTTCGACATCATGACCTCGGGCAACGCCACCCCGGCCCAGATGGGTGCCTTCCTGATGGGCCTCAAGGTCCGCGGCGAGACGGCCGAGGAGCTGGCCGGCGGCGCCCGGGCACTCCGCACCAAGGTGCTGCGCGTGAAGGCCCCCGAGGGCACGATCGACATCGTCGGCACCGGCGGTGACCACCACGGCACCTACAACGTCTCCTCCTGCTCGGCCTTCGTCGCGGCGGGCGCCGGCGTGCCCGTCGCCAAGCACGGCAACCGCGCCTTCACCTCCAAGTCCGGGGCCGCCGACGTGCTGTCGGCCTTGGGCATCGGCCTCGAAGTGCCGATCGAGGCGCTGGAGAAGGCGCTGGTCGAGGCCAAGGTCTGTTTCCTGATGGCGCCTCGCCATCACAGCGCCATGCGCAACGTCGCGGGCCCGCGCACCGAGCTCGCTCCCTCGCGGACGATCTTCAACCTGCTGGGGCCGATGTCGAACCCCGCTTTGGTCAAGCGTCAGCTCGTGGGTGTGTTCGACCGCCGCTGGTTGCGGCCGGTCGCCGAGGCGCTGGGCCAGCTCGGCCTGGAGCGCGCGCTGGTCGTGCACGGCCAGGACGGCATGGACGAGCTCACGACCACGACCAAGAGCTGGGCGGCCTCGCTGGAGAACGGCAAGGTGAGCGAGATCGAGATCGCGCCGGAGGAGATCGGCGTGCAGCGCGCCACGCTCGCAGAGCTGAAGGGCGGCGATGCCGAGCACAACGCACAGGCGATCAACAAGGTGCTGGCCGGCGCCAAGGGGCCGTTCCGCGACATCGTGCTGCTGAACAGCGCCGCGGCAATCATGGTCGCGGGCAAGGCGAAGGACCTGAAAGAAGGTGCGGCGATGGCTGCAGCCGCGATCGACAGCGGCAAGGCGCGAGCTGCGCTGGAGACGCTGAAGAGGATCTGCGCATGAGCGACACATTGCAGAAGATCGTCGCCGACAAGCGCGCGCACGTGGCCGCGCGCAAGGCCAAGCGCTCACTGGCCGAGGTCGAGGACGCGGCGATGCGCGCCGACAAGCCGCGCGGCTTTGCGGCGGCGTTGAAGCGCACGATCAAGGACGGCCGTTACGGGCTCATCGCCGAGATCAAGAAGGCCTCACCCAGCAAGGGCCTGATCCGTCCCGACTTCGATCCGCCCTCGCTTGCCCGCGCCTACGAACGCGGCGGGGCGACCTGCCTCTCCGTGCTGACCGACGAGCCCTACTTCCAGGGCAAGGACGAGTTCCTGGTCCAGGCGCGCAACGCCTGCGCCCTGCCGGTCCTGCGCAAGGACTTCATGATCGACCTCTACCAGGTGGCGGAAGCGCGCGCGCTGGGCGCCGATTGCATCCTGCTGATCATGGCCTGCCTCGACGACGCGCTGGCCGCCGATCTCACGAAGCTCGCGCATCGCTGGGACATGGACGTGCTGGTCGAGGTTCACGACGCGCCTGAACTCGAGCGCGCGCTGCACATCGACTCCGACCTGATCGGCGTCAACAACCGCAACCTCAAGACCCTGGCAGTCGACCTCGCGACGACCGAGCAGCTCGCGCCGATGGTGCCGCGCGACCGCGTGCTGGTGGCCGAAAGCGGCCTCGGCTCGCCGGCCGACCTCGCGCGCATGGCCAAGGTCGGCGCCTCGGCGTTCCTGATCGGCGAGAGCTTCATGCGCAAGCCCGACGTCGAGGCCGCGGTGCGCGAGATCCTGGTGCAGAAGGCCGCATGAAGAAGAAGGCCCTCACCCACTTCGACGCGACCGGCAATGCCCGTATGGTCGATGTCGGGGACAAGGACGTGACCGAGCGCATCGCCGTCGCGCGCGCCACAGTCACAATGCAGGCCGCGACGCTGAAGCTGATCAAGGACAAGAAGGCGAAGAAAGGCGACGTGCTGGCAGTGGCGCAGCTCGCCGGCATCATGGCCGCCAAGAAGACGCCCGACCTGATCCCGCTCTGCCATCCGCTCTCGCTCTCCTCCGTCGACGTGAAGCTGTCACTCGATCCGAAGCGCCGCGCCGTCGACATCGAGGCGACCTGCAAGCTGAAGGGCCGCACCGGCGTCGAGATGGAAGCGCTCACAGCCGCCTCCGTCGCCGCCCTCACCGTCTACGACATGTGCAAAGCGGTCGATCGCGGCATGACGATCTCCGAGGTGAAGCTCGTCCACAAATCCGGCGGCAAGTCCGGCACGTGGAGTGCCCGCTGATGCTCTCCGTTCGTGACGCACATGCGCGCGTGATTGCGGCCTTCGAGGCGCTGCCGGCCGAGACCGTGCCGGTGAGCGACGCCGCCGGGCGCGTGCTGGCAACGCCACCGCAGGCACGCCTCACCCAGCCGCCGTCCGACCTGTCGGCAATGGACGGCTACGCGGTGCGTGCGGCCGACGTGCCTGCGGCGCCGACGACGCTCAAGCTGGTCGGCCAGGCGCCAGCCGGCGGCTCCTACGATCACGCGCTGCAGGCCGGCGAGACGGTGCGCATCTTCACCGGCGGCC
>SCVT01000132.1 GCA_004296815.1 Reyranella sp.
GCGGGCGGCGACCTCGGCCAGCGAGCCCGACACCGGGTTGGCGTTGACGTTCCAGATGCTCTCGAGCGCGTGACTCAGCGCATCGAGGCCGGTGCTCACCGTGACGGCGCGCGGCAGGCCCATGGTCAGCAGCGGATCGACCAGCGCCGCTTCGGGATAGAGCGTCTCGCGGGCCAGCGAATACTTCTTCATCGCGCCGGTGTCCCACACGGTGGCCCACGAGGTGACTTCGCTGCCGGTGCCGGCGGTGGTGGGGATGGCGACGATCGGCGTGCGGCCGAGCTCGCTGCCGTCGGTGCCGTTCACCAGATGGCGACGCACGGTCTCGAAGTCGCCGTCGGCGGCCGCCAGCACCTTGGCCGCGTCCATCACCGAGCCGCCGCCCAGGGCCACGATGGCCTCGACGGGCCGCAAGGCGGTCGCATAGGTGCGGCACGAGTCGGCGAGGCCGACGAAATCCGGGTTGGGGCCGATGTTGCGGACCATGACAGCGGGCTCGCCGGCCATCGCCACGACCCGGCGCGTCAGGTCGGCGAAGATGCCGCCGCCGTTGGCGTCGTCGTAGGTGACGAGACAGTAGGCACGGCCGCGCAGCGCCTTGCCCAGTGTCTCGAAGACGCCGGCGCCGAACTTCACGTCGACCGGATTACGGTAGCGCCACATCCGCGCTCACTCCCGAGATTGCTTCTTCTTGGTGACAATCCTCCGGCCGGGGCTCACATTTATCCAATTCAAAGGTTCTCGAACTCACATTGAGAAAATCAATATGAGGCATACCCAGCTCCGGTCCTTCCACGCTGTCGCCCAGCGGCTGAGTTTCACCGCCGCCGCGCGCGAACTGGGCGTCAGCCAGCCCACCATCACCACGCAAGTGAAGTCGCTCGAGGAGGAGTTCGGCGTCGAGCTGTTCGTCCGACACGGCAGGCGCATCGAGCTCACCGAGACGGGCGGCGGCCTGCTCGACATCACGCGCCGGCTGTTCTCCGACGAGAAGGAGGCGGCGGACTACCTGAACGAGACGCGCGGCCTCAGGACGGGCCATCTCAAGGTCGGTGCGGTGGGGCCGTACCACGTCACCGACATGCTGGCGGCGTTCAACGCGCGCCATCCCGGCCTCTACGTCTCGGTCGCGGTCGGCAACTCGCGCGACACGCTGCGCGACCTGCTCGACTACCGCACCGATGTCGCCGTCCTGGCGCATGTTGATCCCGATCCGCGGCTGGTCGCGATCCCCTATCGCCGGCACCGCGTCGTGGTCATGTGCCCGACCGACCATGCCTTCGCGTCCCGCCGGTCTGTCCGCGCCCGCGACATGGAGGGCCAGCGTTTGATCGTGCGCGAGGCCGGCTCGACGACGCGCCGCGCCTTCGACCAGGCGATGCGCGAGGGCAACGTGCGGCCCAAGGTGGTGATGGAGATCGGCAGCCGCGAATCGATCCGCGAGGCGGTGGCCAAGGGCATCGGCCTCGGCGTCGTCTCGGAGGCCGAGTTCATCCCCGATCCGCGCATCCGTGCCCTGCAGGTATCGGACGCCGAGATCTACACCTACGCCCACGTCGTCCATCTGCGCGAGCGCCAGAACGCGCGCCTGGTCCGCGCCTTCCTCGACGTGCTGGCCGGGCTGCTGCCCGAGGCTGCCTCGCCGGGAGGCCGCCGTGCCACGGCCCGGCGCAGGCGAGCTGCCTGAATTGCCTGCACTGCCAGCAGCGACGACCTGCCTGCAATCCGGCATTGCCCCTGGCGATTATCAGCTTCTGCAGGTTGGTGGTACGACTCCGATTATCATGGGCCGGTCCTGACTGTGCCCGAACCACCACGACGGCGGACCCAACCGACCGCGCGAGTCTCCTAACCTTTCGAGGCTGGAGGCGTCCCCGGAGCGGTCTCCGCTCCCTCGTTGAATGAAAGTCGAAAAGACCGGTGAACCCCACTCACGGGCACACGCCGGCCCGAGGTGCGGACTGCGACAACTGCTACAAAACGGTACGTCGCGGTGTAGCACCCGAAAATCAGAAAGACCGCGCAGATGCTGCATCCAAGCCCCGTCGCAGGCGCGACGGGACGGCGGTGTCGCTGTAGCGCGGCGTCGCGGGACGCTGGCTACTTGTCCAGCCAGACGTCCTCGAAGCGCGCGCCGTTGTAGAGGCTGTTCACCATCGGCCGGAACCCCTTCACGTAGGGATGCCAGCAGCTCGCCGAGGCGTTCCACATGATGATCGGCCGCGCGCCCTCCTCGAGGAGCTGCTTGTCGATCTCCCAGACCAGCTTCTTGCGCTTCTCGAGGTCGCGCTCGGCCGACTGGATCGGGAAGAGCTTCTCGATCTCGGGATTGCAGTAGCCGACATAGTTGCGCTCGGACTTGCAGGCGTAGTGTTCGAAGTAGGTCTGGTCGGGATCGTCGACGCCGTTGCCGGTGGTGTTGAGGCCGACCGAGTAGTCCTTGCGCGCGACCTTGGTGAACCAGATGGCGGTGTCGACGAGCTCGAGCTCGCCCTCGATGTACACTTCCTTGAGCTGGTCGATCAGGATCACGGCGGGGTCGCGGTAGAGCAGGTGGTTGCGGGTCGCGACCTTGAGCTTCAGCTTGTTGTCCGGGCCGTAGCCCAGCTTCTTCATGAG
>SCVT01000133.1 GCA_004296815.1 Reyranella sp.
GGCGCTGCTGTTCAACGTCGACGAGGATGATGCCCTGAAGCTCCGTATCCGTCTGGCGCGCGAACGCACCATCGAGCGCATGGAGACGATGTACCGGCCGGAGCTGTCGACGCTGCCCGAGGTCGAGCGCAGGAATCTTCTCATCGCCCTCGAAGCCCTGACCGATATCGAGAGCTGGGCGCGCATGCGCGAGACGTTCGGTCTGTCTTTTGCAGAGGCCTGTGCCGTGTGGGTCCATGCGATCGACCGCATGTTGCCGCCGACGCCGGCGGCCGCCGCCTGATACGGCGCCGCCCATCGGCCCCCGAGAGGATCGCCCAGTGCCCGCTTCGCCGTCCATCAAGCCAGCCAGGATCGACGGACGGCGGCTGCGCAGCGAGCGGACCAAACAGCTCATCATCGAGGCGTATCTGGCGTTGGCGCACGAGTTCTCGCCACGCGTGCCGACGGCGGCCGAGATCGCCGAACGGGCCGGCTATTCGGTGCGATCGGTCTTCGAGCGCTTTCCCGACATTCGCGCCCTGCAGGTCGCCGCCGTCGACTATGCGGTCGCCCAGTTCGCGGCGCTCGGGCCGCCCCGCGGCGCCGACGGCGACCGGCGCACCAGGCTCGAATCACAGGTAACGACGCGCGCTCAGATCTGCGAGCGCTGGTTGCCGTTGTGGCGCTCCCTGGTCATCAATCAGGGCGATTCCACCGAGCTGAAGGACCGGATCAAGGTGTCGCGCGAACGCACCATGGCGCGCCTCGAGCTGATGTACGGACCGGAGCTCGCGACACTGTCGGGCGACGATCGGCGGCGGATGCTGATCGCCCTCGAAGCGCTGACGGACGTCGAAAGCTGGGCGCGCATGAGGGAGTTCTTCGGATTGTCGTTCGACGATGCCTATCTCGTGTGGATCCAGACGATCGACCGGCTTCTCCCGCACGAAACGCAGGTGGGGCCGTGAAGGAGAGGGAGCCGAGCATGCTGGAGACGCACACGCCGCGATCCGATCGCGTCGACGGCCGCCGTCAGAGAAGCGCACGGACGAGGCAGTTGATCATCGAGGCCTATCTCGCGCTCCTGCGGGAGAGCCCGCAGATTCCGACGGCATCGTCGATCGCCGAGCGCGCCGGCTATTCCGTGCGCTCCATCTTCGAGCGCTTTCCCGACCTGCATGCCCTGAGAGTCGCGGCGACGGACGACGCGATGACGCGGGCGGCGAGCCACGTTGCGGCACGGCCTGCCGATGGCGGCCGGAGCGAGCGTGTGCGGGCCCATGTCGAGACCCGGGCGCAGATCTGCCAGGAATGGCTGCCCCTGTGGCGGGCGCTCAACGCCAACCAGGGCGGGTCGGAGGAACTCGGGGGCCGGATCAAGCTCGTCCGCCAGATGATCGTCCGCCGGATCGAGGAAGTGTACGAGCCGGAGCTCTCGACACTCGACGACCTCGGCCGTCGGCAGACCGTCCTGGCGATCGAGGCGCTGATCGACTTCGAGAGCTGGGCCCGCATGCAGGAAGTCTTCGGCCTGTCGGTCGTTGACGCCTGCAGCGTGTGGCGCCGGGCCATCGACCGCCTGCTGCCGCCGACGCCGCCGAATTCTTGACGCTCCGGCCGCCGGAGCGTAGGAAGGCGCGCTTCGTTGAGAGCGATCCACGATGGCGGCCGTAGCTCAGTTGGTTAGAGCGCCAGATTGTGATTCTGGATGTCGCCGGTTCAATTCCGGTCGGCCGCCCCAATCGC
>SCVT01000134.1 GCA_004296815.1 Reyranella sp.
CCCGACTTTCGCTCGCCCGGCGGCATCTGGACCAAGTACCAGCCGATCTACTTCGACGACTTTATGGCGTCTGAGGAGATGCGCCACGAATCCTGGCGGCGGAAGTTCGCGACCGACGAGACCATGCTCAAGGCCGAGCCCAACGCCGGGCATCGGGCGCTCGCCAAGCTGGTGGAGCAGGGGCGGATGAGCGCCATCATCACCCAGAATGTCGACGGGCTGCACCAGCGCTCGGGCGTTCCCGACGCGAAGATCATCGAGCTGCACGGCAACACGACCTATGCGACCTGCCTCGACTGCGGGCATCGGCATGAGCTGGCACCGATCCGCAAGGCGTTCCTGGAGAAGGACGAGTTGCCACTCTGCGCCAAGTGTGAGGGGATCGTGAAGACCGCGACCATCTCCTTCGGCCAGGCGATGCCTGAGGTCCCGATGCTGCGGGCTCAGGAGGAGACGCTGGGCTGCGATCTCTTCATCGTGCTGGGCAGTTCGCTGGTCGTCTATCCGGCGGCGGGCTTCCCGCGGCTGGCCAAGCGCAACGGCGCCAAGTTCGTGATCCTCAACCGCGATGCGACCGACCAGGACCGGGACGCCGATCTGGTGATCCACAACGAGATCGGGCCGACCATGAGCATGGCGATTGGCGTGAACTGAGGACTTCGTTGCGATGTGCCGGGCGACACGATTTAATCGGCACAGTCTGAGGAGAGGCCAATGCGGATGAATCGCAGGACTGCACTGCTGAGCGGGCTCGGCGCCGCCGCGCTCGGTGGAATGTCCGCCCGCGCCCAGGACATCACGTTCTTCCGCATCGGGACCGGCGCCACGGCCGGTACCTACTTCCCGATCGGGGGCCTCATCGCCAACGCCATTTCCAATCCCCCCGGCTCACGGGCCTGCGCCGACGGCGGGTCCTGTGGCGTGCAGGGGCTGGTCGCGACCGCCGTCGCGTCGAATGGCTCGGTGGCCAACGCGAACGCGATCGCCAGTGGGTCGATGCAGTCCGGCTTCGTGCAGTCGGATGTGGCCTTCTGGGCCTACACTGGAACGGGAATCTACGAAGGCCGCGCCAAGGCCGAAGGACTGCGCGCGATCGCCAACCTCTATCCGGAGAGCTTCCAGCTCGTGGCGCGCAAGGGTGCCGAGATCAAGAAGGTCACGGACCTCAAGGGCAAGCGGCTGTCTCTCGACGAGCCGGGCTCGGGCACGCTGGTCGACGCTCGCCTGATCCTCGCCTCCTACGGCATGACCGAGAAGGACCTGAAGGCCGAGTATCTCAAGACGCAGCAGGCCGCCGACAAGCTGAAGGACGGCCAGCTCGATGCGTTCTTCAGCGTGAGCGGCTGGCCGCAAGGCGCGATCTCGGAACTGGCGTCGACGTCCGGCATCGACCTGGTGCCGATCGACGGCCCCGAGGCCGACGCGCTCGTGAGCAAATACAGCTTCTTCGCCAAGGACGAGATCCCGGCCGATGCCTACAAGAACGTGGCCGGCGTGAAGACCGTGAGCGTGAACGCGATCTGGGCGACCTCGATCAAGCAGCCCGAGCCGCTGATCTACGCCATCACGGCAGCGCTCTGGAATGCCAACACGCGCAAGCTTCTCGATTCGGGCCATGCCAAGGGCAAGACGATCAAGCTCGATCTGGCCCTGCAGGGGCTCGGCATCCCGCTGCATCCCGGCGCGGAGAAGTTCTACAAGGAAAAGGGCCTGATCAAGTAAGGCCACCGGGTCTCGGGGAGAATGGAATGCGTTTGAAGGGCAAGACCTGCGTCGTCACGGCGGGCGGGCAGGGGATCGGAGCTGCCACGGCACGCGCTTTCGCGCGCGAGGGCGCCAAGGTGTGGGCGACGGATGTGGACGCCGCCAAACTCTCGGCCCTCGACGCGACGGCGGGCATCACCACGCGCAAGATCGATGTCCTGGACAAGGCGGCGATCGGCAAGCTTGCCGGCGAGACAGGCGCGGTCGACGTGCTGTTCAATTGCGCGGGCTTCGTCCACCACGGCTCTGTCCTCGACGCGACCGACGAGCAGTGGCAGTTCGCCTTCAACCTCAACGTCCGCAGCATGTTCTGGACGATCCAGGCCTTCCTGCCGGGCATGGTGGAGAAGGGCGGCGGCTCGATCGTCAACATGTCGTCTGCCGCCTCCTCGGTGAAGGGCGCGGCGTTGCGCTGCATCTACGGCACGACCAAGGCCGCGGTCGTCGGCCTCACCAAGTCGGTGGCGGTCGACTACGTGGCCAAGGGCGTGCGCTGTAACGCCATCTGCCCCGGCACGGTGCAGACCCCGTCGCTCGACGAGCGCATCTCGGCCCTGGGCGGCGGCGCCGACGCCAAGCAGTTCTTCCTGCAGCGCCAGCCGACCGGCCGGTTCGGCTCGGCGGACGAGATCGCCTCGCTGGCCGTCTATCTCGCCAGCGACGAGGCGGCGTTCACGACCGGCACGATCAACGTCATCGACGGCGGCTGGAGCGTCTGACCTTGGACATCGCGGCCATCGCCGCCTTGGCGCCGGTCATCCCCGTCCTCACGATCGAGAGCCGGGAGAGTGCCGTGCCGCTCGCCCGGGCGCTGCTGAAGGGCGGGCTGCCGGTCCTCGAAATCACCCTGCGCACAGGGGTAGCGCTGGAGGCGCTGCGGGCGATCGTGGCCGAGGTGCCGGACGCAGTGGTCGGCGCAGGGACCGTGCTCAATCCGGCTCAATTGGCAGAGGTCCAGCGGGCGGGCGCGCGATTCGTCGTCAGCCCGGGGTGCACGTCGACGCTGGCTGCCGAGGCACGCAGGACCGGCATGCCCTTCCTGCCGGGCGTCCAGACCGTGTCGGAAGCCATGGCGCTGGCCGAGCAGGGGTTCCAGCTCCTGAAGTTCTTTCCGGCCGACATCGCCGGAGGCGTCGGCTGGCTGAAGGCCGTCTCGGCGCCGCTGGCGGGCCTGCGGTTCTGCCCCACCGGCGGGATAGGAGCCGA
>SCVT01000135.1 GCA_004296815.1 Reyranella sp.
TGGAGCCGTGGCACGTGCTGGGCGAGGAGCCGGGCGGCGGCGGCACGGTGCGCTACGTCGACTCGACCGTGGAGCGCCTGCAGGTGAAGGTCGCGGGCCTCAACGATCAGCGCCACGCGATCTCCTGCAACGGCTGGAAGCTGCCGCTGCGCGCCACCGGCACCGCGGGCGAATACGTGGCGGGCGTGCGCTACCGCGCCTGGCAGGCAGCCATTTCGCTGCACCCGACGATCGGCGTGCACGCGCCGCTGGTCTTCGATATCCACGATTCCTGGAGCGGCCGCTCGATCGGCGGCTGCACCTATCACGTGGCCCATCCCGGCGGCCGCAACTACGACCGCATGCCGGTCAACGCCAACGAGGCCGAGGCGCGCCGCCGCGCCCGCTTCTTCCCGATCGGCCATACCGGCGGCCCGACGCCGGCGCCCCGGCCGCTCGACAACCCCGAGCATCCGCTGACCCTCGACCTGCGGCGGGCATAGACCGGGCCCGCCGCCCATGCGATTCTAGCGTTTCTGTAGACCTTTCTTTCGCGGGCCCATGGAGTCGTTGCGCGGCCTCACCTCGTCGCCGGCAAGCGCGTACGACGAACTGGTCACCGGCCAGAAGTCGATCCGCTATCACTGGCAAGGCATCCTGAGCGTCATCCGCGCGCTGCCCGGGGGGCTGGGCGAGCGCGTCGAGAGCGCGCGCCGCCAGCTCGAGGAATCCGGCGCGACCGTCAACCTGCTCGACGATCGCGGCGCGCCGCGCTGGAGCTTCGACCCGCTGCCGCTGGTCATCGCGCCCGACGAATGGTCGATGATCGAGGAAGGCGTGATCCAGCGCGCGCGCCTGCTGGATGCGGTGCTGGCCGACATCTACGGGCCGCAGACGCTGCTGAAAGAGCACCTGCTGCCGCCGATGCTGGTGCACGCCAACCGGCACTTCCTGCGGCCGGCGCGCGTCACCGACGGCGCACGGCCCGGCCGCTACCTCGCGACCTACGCGGTCGACCTGGTGCGCCTCTCCGACGGGCGCTGGCATGTGCTGGCCGACCATACCGAGGTGCCGGCGGGCATCGGCTACGCGCTCGAGATGCGCCGCGTGCTGGCGCGCAGCCTGCCCGAGGCGTTCCGCTCGATCCCGGTGCGGCACTTGAGGCCCTTCGTCGACCGCTGGCACGATTCGCTGCGCGCCATGGCGCCGCACGACGTGGCGCAGCCCAACATGGCGGTGCTGACGCCGGGCTCACTCTCCTCGACCTACTTCGAGCACGTCTATCTCTCCCGCTCGCTCGGCGTGCCGCTGGTCGAGGGCGGCGACCTCGTGGCGCGCGACGGCCAGGTCTCGATCAAGACCCTGGCCGGCCTCAGGCCCGTGCACATGCTGCTGCGCCGCCTCGACAGCGCCTTCATCGATCCGCTGGAGCTGCGCGCCGATTCCGCCCTCGGCGTCACCGGCATGGTCGAGGCGACGCGCACCGGCCGCATTGCGCTCGCCAACGCGCTGGGCTCGGGCGTCGTCGAGACGCCGGCCCTGATGCCCTTCCTGGAGCGGCTGGGCCAGCGCCTGCTGGGACAGAAGCTCGCGCTGCCATCGGTCGATGTGTGGTGGCTTGGTGAGTCCTCCGCCCTCACCTTCGCGCTGGCAAACCTCGACCTGATGATCGTGCGGCCCTGCCTCGGGCAGGACCGCGAGCCGATCGTCGTCGGCATGCTGGAGCCCGCCGAGCGCAAGGCGCTTGAGGCGCACATCCGCGCCCAGCCCGGCCAGTTCGTGGCGCAGTATCCGACCATGCCCTCGCTGACGCCGAAGTGGGACGGTCAGTCGCTGTCGCCCGCCGCGGTGGTGATGCGCGTCTTCCTGGCCGCCGACCAGGACGGCTACACCGTGCTGCCGGGCGGTCTGGCGCGCGAGCCCGCCGGCGACACCGCGCTGCGCTCGCTGGGACGCCTCAACGGCACACTGAAGGACGTCTGGGTGCTGGCCGAGGATGCGGCCGACGTGCAGATCCCGCCGACGCGGCGCTTCCACCATCTCGCCGTCGAGCGCGGCAGCGCCGACCTGCAGAGCCGCGTCGCCGACAACCTTTTCTGGCTCGGCCGCTATATCGAGCGGCTCGACAACGACTCGCGCCTTCTGCGCACCACGGCGATCCGCGTGGCGCAGGGTGCCGTGAGCCCGCGCGACGCCGTCGAGCTTCGCCTGCTCGGCCGCCTGCTCGACCAGGCCAACCTGATGGATCACACGACGGCCCTCGCCGCGCCGGAGAGCACGGTGTTCGCGCAGGGGCTGACGGCCGTCGCCTCTGACGATCGCGGGCTCGCGACCGTGCTCGACGCCATCCAGCGGCTGACCTCGACCATGCGCGACCGCTTCTCGGCCGACATGATTACCGCCGCCGGGCCCGAGATGGCGCTGGTGCGCCAGCGCCTGCTGGCTGCACGCGGCAACCTCGACCCGCTGCTGGCGGCGCTCGACGAGATCGTGCGCTTCGTGGCCACGCTCTCGGGCCTCGCGCAGGAGAACATGACGCGCGGCACCGGCTGGCGCTTCCTCGATCTCGGCCGGCGCCTGGAGCGCGCGCAGCACGTGCTGAACGCCGCGCTCGGTGCCTTCACGCAGTCACCCATCGACTGGGACGCCGCGATGCGGCTGGCTCTGGAACTCTGCGACAGCACCATCACCTACCGCACGCGCTACCTCGGGCAGCTCCAGCCCGCGCCCGTGCTCGATCTCGTCATGCTGGACGACGGCAACCCGCGCGCACTGATGTTCCAGCTCCACGCCATCAATGGCCATCTCGACTATCTCGCCAACGCCTCGGGCGTGCGCGTGCCGGCGATCCCGGATTCGCTCGAGAAGGACATCGATGCCGCCGTGCGCCAGTTCGGCGGCGACGAGCAGGCGTGGCGGCACGAAGGGCTGGCGCTCGCCATGCTGCGCGACGTCATGGCCGACACCGACACAAGGCTGGACCAGCTCTCCGAGGCGATCACCCGCGCCTATTTCAGCCATGTCCCGGCGGCGCAGGCCGTCGGCTCCTCAGGGGGCTGAGCCGTGCGCTACCTGCTCTCCCATCGCACGACCTATTCCTACGCGAGCACGGTGGATGCCGCCCATCACATCGCCCACCTGCGCGCCCGCGACTTCCCCGGCCAGATCGTCACGTCGATCGGCATCGAGGCCACGCCCGCGCCGGCGATGATCGCGCGCCATGTCGATCATTTCGGCAACCTCATCGACATATTGCGCATCGACAAGCCGCACACGCAGTTCGACATCGAGGTCCGCGCCGAGGTCGACGTGCGCTTCCCCGAGCCGCCGCCGGCCGCCTCGACGCCGCCCTGGGAGGAGATCCGCTCGGCCCTCAACGGCGACGGCTTCCCGGCGCCGGTCGAAGCGAGCGAGTTCGTGCACGAATCGCCGCTGGTGCCGCCGGTCGAGGCACTGCGGGCCTACGGGGCGCAGTCGCTCACGCCCGGGCGGCCGATCCTCGAGGCGGCGCGCGAGATCACCTCGCGCATCAAGAAGGACTTCGAATATCACCCCGGCGCCACCGACATCTCGACGCCGCTCGCCGAGGTGTTCGCCGGCAAGGCCGGCGTCTGCCAGGACTTCGCCCATGTCGAGATCGCGGCGTTGCGCGCCCACGGCCTCGCCGCAGGCTACGTGTCCGGCTACATCCGCACCGTCCACTCCAAGGAAGAAGTCGAGCTGCGCGGCGCCGATGCGAGCCACGCCTGGGTCGCGGTGTGGTGTGGCGAGCAGGCAGGCTGGGTGCATCTCGACCCGACCAACGACCTCGTGGCGCACGAGGACCATGTCGCCGTGGCCTGGGGCCGCGACTTCTCCGACGTGAGCCCGCTGCGCGGCGTCATCCTGGGCGGCGACACGCACTCCTACGGCGTCGCCGTGACGCTGGTGCCTACAGGCTGAGGATCAGCCGCCGAGGAAATCCTTGGTCCAGCGCGCGTAGTCGTCGTCGCGCGTCACCTTCTTCATCAGGTCCGCGCTCGCCACGCCCTGCAGCTTCGAGGGCTGCACGCCGTCACGCAGCGCCTTCAGCGTCTCGTAGACCGCCTTCACGCCGGCGGCGAAGGGCTGATGGCCCTGCAGTGCGATGCGGACACGGCGGGCGGAGAGATAGTCCTTGTCCGTGAGATCACCCGATACACCGCCCAGGATCAGCGGCAGGGCGGTCGCGGCCGAGATCGCATCGAGCTCGGCGCGGGTACGCACGCCCACGAAGAACAGCGCGTCGACGCCCGCGGCCTCGTAGGCCTTGCCGCGCGCGATGGCGTCGTCGAGGCCGGTGATGGTGACGGCGCTGGTGCGGCCGGCGATGCAGAGCTCGGGATCCTGGCGACCGCCCAGCGCAGCCTTCATCTTGCCCACGCCCTCTTCGATCGAGATCAGGCGCGGCTTGGCGGTGCCGTAAGGCGTCGGCAGCTCGGTGTCCTCAAGGCTGAGGCCGCAGACGCCGGCCGTCTCCAGCTCCTCGACCGTACGGCGCGCGTTCAGCGCGTTGCCGTAGCCGTGGTCGGCATCGACCATCAGCGCGAGGTTGCCGGCCCGGTTGATCCGATAGGCCTGGCCCGCGAACTCGCTCAGCGTCAGCACGATGAGGTCGGGCGCGCCCAGCACCGTCATGGAGGCGACGGAGCCCGCAAACATGCCGACCTCGAAGCCCAGATCCTCGGCGATGCGGGCGGAGATCGGGTCGTAGACCGAGCCCGGATGAACGCAGCGATCCCCGGCAAGCAACGCGCGAAAGCGCTTGCGGCGGTCGGTCCAATGCATGACGCCCCCTGTTCTCCCGCATCCTCCTTAGCAGGGACGGCTGCTGCAATGCAGCGCTGCGTTTCGACGGGCAAACCGCACGCCCGCGCGGGTTGCCGGTTCCCGCCGGCGCCGGTGGCGCTATGATGCGGACGGGGCTGGAAACGAATTCGAGGGGACCGAAGTGGACACGCTGATCCCGTCATCTGCCGACCTTGCGGGCGACCGAAGCGTGATCTCGCAGGCCGAGGCCGTGCTGCCGGCGGTGGCCGCGGCGTCGGACGAGATCGAGGAGAAGCGTCGCCTGCCGCCGGCGCTGCTCGACCGGCTGCACGAGGCGCGGCTGTTCCGGCTGCTGCTGCCGCGCTCGGCGAACGGCATCGAGACCGACCCTGTCACCTTCTTCCATGTCATCGAAACGATCGCCCGCGGCGATGCCTCGACCGCCTGGTGCCTCAGCCAGGCCGGCGGCTGCGCCATGACGGCGGCCTATCTCGATCCGAAGGTCGCCGAGGACATTTTCGGCGGCCCCCGCGCCGTGCTGGCCTGGGGCCCGGGCCCGAAGACGCGCGCCGTGAAGTGCGAGGGCGGATACAAAGTCACCGGCGTCTGGGCCTTCGCCTCGGGCGGCCGCCATGCCACCTGGATCGGCTGCCATTCGCCGCTCTTCCGCGAGGACGGCTCGCCGGTCCTGACCAAGGACGGACGGCAGATCGAGCGCACCTTCCTGGTGCCCGAGAGCGCCGTCGCCTGGACCGATATCTGGAGCGTCGTGGGCTTGCGCGGCACCGCCTCCGACCAGTTCGCCGTCACCGACCTCTTCGTGCCCGAGGCCTATTCCTTCAGCCGCGATTTCTCGCAGCCGGCCTTCGAGCGGCGTGAATCCGGTGCGCTCTACCGCATGTCGGCGATGACCTGCTACGAGGTCGGCTTCGCGGGCGTGGCGCTCGGCATCGCGCGCAGCGCGCTCGACGAGTTTGTCGAGACGGCCAGGACCAAGGTCCAGCGCGGGGCCAAGAGCCCGATCCGCGACAACGCCGTGGTCCAGACCAACCTCGCCCAGGCCGAGATCGGCGTGCGCACCGCCCGCGCCTACCTGCTGCAGGAGATCGCGCGGATCTGGAAGGAGATCTCGGTCGGCGAGGCGCTCTCGGTCGATCATCGCATCGTCATCCGCGGCGCTTCGACCAACGCCATCCACAAGGCGCGTGAGGCGGTCGACTTCGCCTACAACGCCGCCGGCGCCACGGCGATCTTCGAGAGCCATCCGCTGGAGCGCCGCTTCCGCGACATCCACACCGTGACTCAGCAGCTGCAGGGCCGGCTCAATCATTTCGAAACCGTCGGCGCCTGGATGATGGGCGCCGAGGCCGACCTCACTTTCGTCTGATCACCATCCACGGAGACCGACCATGCCGCTTGGCGTGCTTCAGCATTACACGATCGAGCCCTCGAACCTCGAGGCGACCAAGGACTTCTACTGCGACGTGCTGGGCCTCGAGAACGGCGATCGTCCGCCGCTCGGCTTCCCCGGCTACTGGCTCTACTCGGGTGGCGTTGCGACCGTGCACCTGCTGGGCGAGCGCAGGCCGCGCGAGGGTATCGTGGTGCGCGGCACCGAGAAGAAGTTCGACGACACCGGCCGCTTCGACCATATCGCCTTCGCTGCGACCGACTTCGACGGCGTGTGTGCGCGCCTCGAGTCCAGGAAGGTGAAGTACCGTCATCAGGTGATTCCGCGCACCGGCGGCCGCCAGGTTTTTCTCTATGATCCCGACGGCGTCGGCGTTGAGCTGAACTTCCCGCCGCCCGCAGAGGACAAGAAAGCGGCGTGATCACCTCGATCGACATCAAGAGCGTCGACCTCCTGGCAGACGGCGCCGCCTTCGGCGCCGTCGGTGCTTATGAGCGCGTGATCGGTGTCGCCAAAGGCAAAGTCGATCCGGCGCATCCCGGCAACAAGGGGATCGCCCTGATCGACAAGGCGCCGCGCAATGCCGCCGGCAAGGTCGAGTACAGCACCGACATCTTCATCCTGCGGCCGAAGGACCCGGCCCGCGGCAACGGCCGCATCCTCTACGAGGTCAACAATCGCGGCCGCAAGATGCTGTTCGGCAACATCGCCGACGGCCCGCAGGGCGTGAACGATCCCAAGACCGTCGCCGATCTCGGCAACGGCTTCCCGCTGCGCCGCGGCTACACGATCGTGTGGTCGGGCTGGGACCCCGGCGCGCCGCGCGCCAACATGGGTCTCGCGCTCACCGCGCCGGTCGCCACCGACGACGGCAA
This sequence comes from Reyranella sp., assembly GCA_004296815.1. Lineage (GTDB taxonomy): Bacteria > Pseudomonadota > Alphaproteobacteria > Reyranellales > Reyranellaceae > Reyranella. The sequence continues at coordinate 7,054 of SCVT01000135.1, forward strand.
GCCGATCGTGCAGACGGTCCGCGAGGAATGGGTGTCCGGCACGCGCGTCGGCGTGCTCGAGGCCTTCAAGCTCTCGCACGAGGTGGCGAGCCTGGAGCAGAACCGCGCCCGGCTGACGGTGCGCGAGCGCGCCGACGACGAGCCCCGCGAGCTGCCGCTCAACCAGTGGTCCTTTGTCGATGCCCGCACCATCAAGCTGCGCGACGGCACCAAGCCGCAGCCCGGCTTCCTCTACGAGTTCCACTACGAGGCGACGAACCCGCGAGTCCAAGGACTGGGCTTTGCCGCCACCCGCGACGTGGTGAGCTGGCTGCGCCATTCGCCCGAGGCGCCGAACGCCACCGGCCGGCCGATCACCCACGCGCTGGCGATCGGCTTCTCGCAGGCCGGCCGCTACCTCCGGAACCACGTCTCCGAGGGCTTCAATCGCGATGAGCAGGGCCGGCGCGTGTTCGACGGCATCCTGAGCCATATCGCCGGCGTGGGCCGGGTGTTCTTCAACACGCCGTTCGCCCAGCCGGCGCGCACCAACACCCAGCACGAGGACCACGGCTTCCCCGAGAATGAATTCCCCTTCTCGACAGCGACCCTCGACGATCCTCTGACCGGCAAGGCGGGCTCGCTGTTTCGCGGCGACGGCTCGGACCCGCTGCTGATCGAGACCAACACTTCTACCGAGTACTGGCAAAAGGGCGCCTCGTTGCTCACGACCGATCCGCTCGGCACAAAGGACATCGCGCTGCCCGCCAACTCCCGCGCCTACATGGTGGCCGGCACGCAGCATGGCGGCCGCGCCGGGGCGACGACCGATCCCGGCCCCAACATCAACCCGCGCAACCCGCACAACCCGATGCCGGCGATTCGCGCGCTCCTGGTGGCACTCGACGAGTGGGTGGTGGCGGGCAAGGAGCCGCCGCCCAGCCGGGTCCCGACGCTCGCGGCCGGAACGCTAGTCGAGCCCGGCAGCACCGGCTTCCCCGCAGTCCCCGGCGCCTCCATCGTGCGCGTCACCAACCGCGTCTCGCCACCCGGCGACTGGGTGAAGCCCGGCCGCGAGGACCGGCTCTACCGGACGCTCGTCAGCAAGGTCGACGCCGACGGCAACGAGGCGGCCGGCATCCGGCTGCCCGACATCGCCGTGCCACTCGCCACCTACACGGGCTGGAACGAGTACAAGCCGCCCTACCCCAGGGCTGAGATCGCCGACCGAGACGGAAGCTGCCTGCCCTTCGCGGTCGACAAGGCCGCGCGCGAGGCCTCGGGTGATCCGCGGCCCTCGATCGCCGAACGCTACAGGAGCGGCGCCGACTACGTCGCCAAGGTGAAGGCCGTCGTCGAGACACTGGTGGCCGAGCGGCTGCTGCTGGCCGAGGACGCCGAACGCTATCTGGATCGCGCCGCCAAGGAACCGCGCGTCGCACCGTAACCGGGATTTTCAAAGGAGTTGAAGATGGGCAAGCGCATTGCTGTGGTCGGAACGGGCGCCCTGGGCGGCTATGTCGGCGGCTATCTCGCCAACGCGGGCCTCGACGTCACCCTGATCGACTTCTGGCCGGAGAACATCGAGACCATCCGCAGGAACGGGCTGGAGCTCGACGGCGTGACGCCGGAGGAGAAGTTCACGGTCAAGAACGCCAAGACCATGCATCTCACCGAGATGCAGGACCTGTCGCGCCAGAAGCCGATCGACATCGCCTTCGTGTCGATGAAGTCCTACGACACCGAATGGGCGACGCAGCTCATCAAGCAGTACCTCTCGCCCGACGGCTATGTCGTCTCGCTGCAGAACTGCCTGAACGAGGAGCGCATCGCAGGCGTCGTCGGCTGGGGCAAGACGGTCGGTATGGTGGCCTCGCTGATCTCGGTCGACATGTTCGAGGCCGGCAAGATCCGCCGCACCATCGCCAAGGGCGGCGACAAGCACACCGTGTTCCGTGTCGGCGAGGTCCACGGCCGTATCACCAAGCGCGTCGAGGAGCTGCGCGAGATGGTCGGCATGATCGACAGCGCCAAGACCACGACCAACCTGTGGGGCGAGCGCTGGTCCAAGCTCTGCCAGAACGGCATGAAGAACGGCGTCTCGGCGGCCACCGGCATGACGGGCATCGACTGCGACCGCAACGACGCGGTCCGCCGGTTCTCGATCAAGCTCGGCGGCGAGGCGGTGCGCGTCGGCCAGGCGCTGGGCTACCAGATCGAGAAGATCGGCAAGTTCGAGCCCGAGCTGCTCGCGCGCGCCTCCGAGGGCGACAAGGCCGCGCTCGACGAGGTCGAGGCGATCCTGCGGCCGGGCTCCAACACCAACCCGAACCCGCGTGCCGA
>SCVT01000136.1 GCA_004296815.1 Reyranella sp.
TTCCTCGCGATGTGCGAGAAGTCGGGCATCGCGGGCGTGCTCAGCGAGGCCATCATGACCGAGCTCTGGATCAAGTTCGTGCTGCTCGCCTCCAATGCCAGCGTCATGGCGCTGGCGCGCCTGCCGGTCGGCAAGCTGCGCGACGACCCCGACATCAACGCGGTCTTTGCCGCGGCCTACGAGGAGGCAGCCGCCGTCGGCCGCGCCTCGGGCGTCACCCTGCCCGACGACATCGTCGAGCGGACCTTCAACTTTAACCGCAACGCGCCGGCGCACCTCATGCCCTCGATGGGCGTCGACCTGCTGCGCGGCAACCGCATCGAGCTGCCCTGGCTCTCGGGCAAGGTGGTCGAGCTCGGCAGGAAGCACAAAGTGCCGACGCCGACGCACGCGCTCATGTATGCTGCACTGAAGCCCTACATCATGGGCACGCCGGCCTGAGGTCCTCCATGCGTCTGCTCCTCCTTCTGCTCGCTGTCCTGCTCCCGGGCGTGGTCTCCGCCGCCGACATCAAGCTGCTGACGGCCGGTGCCTACAAGCCGGTGGCGCTCGACCTGATCCCGGAGTTCGAGAAGCGCACCGGCCACAAGGTCACGGTCGAGAACGCGACGGCAGGCCAGCTGCAGAAGCGCGTGGCCGACGGCGAATACTTCGACGTGCTGGTCATGCCGCCGCTCGCCATGGCGCCGCTGATGGGCGGCCGCGTCGTCGAGAGCAGCGGCAAGGTGCTGGCCCGCGTCGGCATCGGCGTCGGCGTCAAGGCAGGCACCACGCCGCTGCCCGACATCTCCGACGTCGACGCCTTCAAGAAAACGCTGCTGGCCGCCAAGGCCGTGGCCTACATCGATCCCGCCGCGGGCGGCTCGTCGGGCGTCTATCTCGCCAAGCTCTTCGAGAGGCTGGGCATCGCCGACCAGATCAAGGCCAAGGCCGTGCTGGTGCCGGGCGGGCTCGTCGCCGAGCGGCTGCTGAACGGCCAGGCCGACATCGCGCTGCATCAGAAGAGCGAGATCATGGCGGTGCCCGGCGTGACGCTGGTCGGGCCGATCCCGCTCGACGTGCAGCACTTCACCGCCTACTCGGGCGGCGTCTCGACGGGCACGCGCAACCGCGCCGCCGCCGATGCGCTGCTGCTCGAGCTCGCCGATCCCAGGAACCTGCCGGCGCTCAAGAAGCGCGGCATGGACGAACCCTGATGATCGAAGCCGGCACGCTGGCGCCGCCGATCCAGGCGGAGCGCTGGTTCAATACCGACAAGGCCGCCCTGTCGCTCGAGGCCTTCCGCGGCAAGGTCGTCGTGCTTCACGCCTTCCAGATGCTGTGTCCCGGCTGCGTCTCGCACGCCGTGCCGCAGGCGCGCCGGCTGCACGAGATCGCCAAGAGCATCGATCAGCTGGCCATCGTCGGCATCCACACTGTCTTCGAGCACCATGCCGCGATGACGCCGGTGTCACTCGAGGCCTTCCTGCACGAATACAAGATCACCTTCCCCGTGGCCGTCGACGCGGCGGCGGCCGATGGCGGACGCATCCCGCAGACCATGACGGCCTACGGCTTCCAGGGCACGCCCTCGACGGTGGTGATCGATCGCGAGGGCCGCATCGTGCGCTCGAGCTTCGGCGCCGAGGACGATCTCGTGCTCGGCCTGTTCGTGGGCAACGCGCTCGGCCGCTAGCCGACCGGACGCACCCGCGCTTTGCGGCGGCCGCCCGGGCGATCCCACACGACACCGGGGAAGCCTTTCAGGGGCACCAGCTTCTCGCCGAGATAGGTCCAGTCCTGGAGCTGGTCGATGGCGATGTGGTAGCGCGGCTCGCGCCCCGTTCGACCGGTGAACAGTGCGCGTGGCACGTTGACCATGTGGGCCGACCGCGCGCGCTCATAGGCGAGCGGCGTGCCGCAGCGGCTGCAGAAGCTCCGCGTCGTGCCCGTCGCCTCGTGGCGGAAGCGCGTCACCTCCTCCTCGCCGC
>SCVT01000137.1 GCA_004296815.1 Reyranella sp.
GCATCGACATGCCGAGCGTGCCGCCCGACCAGGACTTCAAGCACAAGGTGAAGGCCAAGGCCTATCGCGCGGTCGAGCGCGCCGGCCTCGTCTGGGTCCATATGGGCACGCAGGAGGAGGCGCCGCCGCCGTTGCCGGGCTTCGAGATCCTCGACATGCCTCCGGGCGAGATCCGCATCAGCCTGATCCAGCGCGACTGCAACTGGCTGCAGGCGCTCGAGGGCGAGATCGACACCTCGCATTTCGGCTTCCTGCACGGCGGCCACGTCAATCCTGAGGACGTGCCGGAGAACGAGCCGTTCTACAACACGATCACCAACCGCGCCCCGCAGTACCACGTCGCCGACATGCCGTGGGGCACGCAGTATGCGGGCTATCGCGCCGCCCAGCCGGGCAGCACCTACTGGCGCTTCGCCAACTTCCTGTTCCCCTGCTGGTCGCAGGCGCCCAACGGCGAGTTCGGCAGCCACATGCATGCGCGCGGCTGGGTGCCGCTCGACGACGGCCACACGATGTTCGTGTTCATCTGGTGGAGCCGCGCGAAAGCAGCGCAGAGCCTGCCGCAGCCCGCCTACAAGGACGGCCGGCCGATCGGCGGCACGGGACGCGGCAACATCAAGATGCTGCCCAACACCACCGACTGGCTCGGCCGCTGGCGCATGGCGATGAACGAGGGCAACGACTGGGGCATCGACCGCGCGGCGCAGCGCGGCAACACGATCTACAGCGGCATCGACGGCATCCACCTGCAGGACCAGGCGATCTGCGAGAGCATGGGCCCGGTCACCGACCACGATTTCGAGCATCTGGCGCCCTCGGACCAGATGATCACGCGCACCCGCCGCCGCCTCCTGCTGGCCGCCCGCGCGCTTGCCGAGAACGGCACGCTGCCGCCCGGCGTAAAAGATCCCGGCGTCTATCGCGCCGCGCGCAGCGGCTATTTCGTGCGCGCCGACGACGGCAGCCCCTGGCAGCAGGTCTACGCCAGGACGCTGGCCGAAGCGGTGCATCCGCCAGGCACTGACGCGCAGGCGGCGGAATAGCTGTCAGGTCTTTACCATCACCTCGATCAGCGTCGGGCCGCCCGTCCGGGCCAGCGCCCTGTCGAGGGCGGCGTCGAAGCCTGACGCCGTGTCGACGCGCTCGGCGGTGACGCCGAAGCCCTCGGCGATCTTGGTGATGTTCATCGGCGGGTCGTTGAAGTCCATGCCGATCGGCGTGTCGTTGCCGTGGAAGAGTTTCAGGCGGTTCTTCAGGATCTGGTAGCCCTCGTTGTTGGCGATGACGAAGATCACCGGCAGCTTCTGGTTGGCGGCGCTCCACAGCGCCGTGATGGAATACATCGCACTGCCGTCGCCGATCACCGCCACGACGCGGCGTGTGGGCTCGGCGATCTGCACGCCGACCGCCGCCGCGATGCCCCAGCCGATGCCGCCGCTCACGTTGCCGAAGAAGCTGTTGCGGTCGCGGAACGCGAAGTAGTTCATCAGGGTCGTCGTGCTGGTGAGGCCTTCCTCGACCAGGATGGCATCCCTCGGCAGCTTGTCGGTCATGCGCATCATGACCCACTCGGCCTGCAGCGGCTTGTCGCCCGCGGGCACGGTGACCTTGGCCGCGCGCGCCTTGCGCTGGGCGGACCAGTTGCGCGGCGCGATCTCGGCCAGCGATGCCTTGGCCCGCTCGGCAAGCTGCGCGCCGCCCAGTTTCTTCAAGAGCGGCACCAGCGCCTTCAGCGTCTCCTTGACGTCGGCACGGAGCGCAATCTCGGCCGGAAAATTCTTGCCCATCTCCCAGTCGCGCAGGCCGATCATTGCTACTGCCGTGGTCTCGGGCAGCGGCTCGGTCTCGCTCCACACCGACATCTTGAGCACGTCGGCGCCGACGCAGAACATCAGGTCGTAGTCGCTGAGCACGCGGCGCACGTATTTCTGGTCGCGGTTCAGCGCGCCCAGGTAGCAGGGATGCTCGGAAGGGAAGTGCGCGCCCCACGCCACCGTCTGCTGCAGCACCGGTGCGCCCAGTGTCTCGGCCAATGCCGTGGCCTCGGCGAAGGCGTCTGACGTTGCGATCTCGTGGCCGGCCAGGATTACCGGCTTCCTGGCCGCCAGCAGGCGCCTGGCGAGCAGTTCGAGGGCGGCATCGGAGGGGCGCACGGCGGTATCGACTCGCGTCACCTCGCCCATGTCGATGGCGGCCTCGTTGTTCAGGATGTCGCCGGGCAGCGAGATGAACACCGGTCCGGTCGGCGCCGTGGTCGCGACCTTGGCGGCGCGGCGCAGGATGCGCGGCAGGTCTTCGATGCGGCTCACCTCGATCGCCCACTTCACCACCGGCGTGGCGATCGGGATCAGCGGCGCATAGAGCAGCGGCTCGGTGAGGCCATGGCCCTGTTCCTGCTGGCCGGCCGTCACGATCATCGGCGTGCCCGACATCATCGAGGTGTAGATCGAGCCGATGGCGTTGCCGAGGCCGGGCGCCACATGGACGTTGCACGACACCAGCTTGCCTGAAGCACGGGCGTAGCCGTCGGCCATGGCGATGACGACCGCCTCCTGGAGGCCGAGCACATAGCCCATCTCCGGCGCCGAGGAGAGCGCATGCATGATCGGCAGTTCGGTGGTGCCGGGATTGCCGAACATCTTTACGACGCCTTCGTCGGCGAGCACGCGGAGGAAGGCGTCGCGGCCGGTGATGGTATTCGTAACGCGGGCGTCGGGCATTTTTGTTCTCCCTGGAGATGTGGCGGCTTCCCGTCGTCTCGGGCGGGGTAGTCCCCGCCCTGAAGCGGAGCGAAGCGTAGTCGAAGGACCTCTTTTCCATTCGATGGACCGCAGAAAAAAGGTCCTTCGACTGCGCCGCCCTTCGGGCGGCTCCGCTCAGGACGACGGAAGGACGCCCCGCTGGAAGGGGCGAGGGTAGCGCGCCACTGCCTCGCGTGGAATGATCGTGTCGGGGAGGCACGCGCGATGCGGAAGGACGATCTGGAGAGCAAGCTTGCGTGCCTGGCCTGCTGGCGCGGACCGGTGACGCTTACGCCACTGAAAGGCGGCCTCACCAACCTCTCCTACGTCGCCGACGATGGCCGCGAGAAGTTCGTCGTGCGCTGCGGTGACGATATTCCGGTCCATCACGTCTTCCGCGACCGCGAGCGCGCCGCCTCGATCGCGGCCTTCGAGGCCGGCCTCTCGCCCGAGGTCATTCACTCAGAGCCCGGCATCATGGTGTTGCGCTTCCTCGCCGGCCGCACCTTCGTCGAAGCCGATCTCGCGGCAAACATCGGCCGCATCGTGCTGCTGCTGAAAACCTGCCACGCCGAGGTCGGCCGGCACGTGCGCGGGCCGGTCAATGCCTTCTGGGTGTTTCATGTCATCCGCGACTATGTGCGGCTGATCGATGCCGATGCCCGGTACCTGGCGCTGGCCGACGAGCTGGAGCGGGCGCAGGTGCCGATGCCGACGGTGTTCGGCCATCACGACCTGCTGCCGGGCAACTTCATGGATGACGGCAAGAAGTTGTGGCTGATCGACTGGGAATACGGCGGCTTCGGCACCGCGATGTTCGACCTCGCCAACCTGTCCTCGAACGGCGGCTTCGGCGAGACCGAGGACACGGCGCTCCTCGATGCCTATTTCGAAGGCAACGCGCCACGCGATTTGCGCCGCGCCTTCGACGCCATGAAGGCGGCAAGCGCGCTGCGCGAAGCATTGTGGGCGATGGTCTCGGACGTTCACCTGAAGACGCCGGGTATCGACTACGCCGCGCACGCCCG
>SCVT01000138.1 GCA_004296815.1 Reyranella sp.
TTCAGCGCCGTCAGGAAGGGATCGACCATGACGATGAAGATCGCGCCCAGGATCGCGCCGTGCACGCCGAAGGCGCCGCCGATGATGATCACCATGATGAACTCGATCGAGAGCAGCAGGGTGAACATCTCGGGCGAGATGAAGCTCATCTTGTGGGCGAACAGCACGCCCGCCATGCCGGTGATGGCGGCGCTGATCGCGAACGACTTCACCTTGTAGGCGGCGAGGTCGATACCCATCGACTTGCCGGCGGTCTCCGAATCGCGGATCGCGACGAAGGCGCGCCCCGTGGGAGAGCGCAGCAGATTGAGCGCGAGCACGACCGAACCGATCAGCACCGCGAGGCAGAGGAAGTAGAAGAAGTCGCTGTCGCGCGGGACCGGCTGGCCGATCAGGTCCAGCGTGCGCACGCGCATGCCCTCGTTGCCGTGCGTCACCGACTCCCAGCGCGCCAGGATCTCCTCGACGATGAAGGCGAAGGCGATGGTGGCGATCACGAGATAGATGCCGTGGAGTCGCAGCGCCGGGAAGCCGACCAGCGCGCCGATCACGCCGGTCAGCACGGCGGCGACCGGGAAGTAGACGATGAACGGCACGCCCTTGCTCTGCAGGAAGCCCGCCGTGTAGGCGCCGATCGCCAGGAAGGCGGCGTGGCCGAGCGAGGCCTGGCCGGTGAAGCCGGTCAGGATCATCAGCGCCACGCCCACGATGGCATAGATGAAGACGAAGACGAGCTGGCTCTGCAGGTAGGAGCCGATCAGGTAGGGCGCGGCGAGCATGACGGCGAGCAGGATGCCGTAGGACCACCAGTAGCCGCTGTGCTTGAGGATGCGGATGTCCTGGTCGTAGTCGGTCTTGAAAACGAAACGCATGGGCTCAGACCTTCTTGCGCAGGCTGAGGCCGAACAGGCCCTGCGGCCGGACCAGCAGCACGATCAGCAGGACGAGGTAGGGCATGATGTCCTTCCAGCCCTGCGGCAGGTAGAAGCCGGCCAGCGTCTCGATGACGCCGATGATCAGGCCACCGACCAGCGCACCGGGGATCGAACCGAAGCCGCCCAGCACCGCGGCCGGGAAGGCCTTGAGGCCGAGCGCCAGGCCCACGTTGGAATGGATGAAGGTGATGGGGGCCAGCAGCACACCCGCCGTCGCCGCGACCGCCGCGCTGATCGCCCAGATCAGCGAGACCACGCGCTTCACCGGGATGCCCATGTAGTAGGCCGCCAGCATGTTCTCCGACGTGGCGCGCATCGCCGTGCCCATGCGCGTGTAGTTGAAGAAGGCGTAGAGGACGGCGCAGAGGATGACGGTGGCCACGATCACAGAGAGCTTGTCGTGCGCCAGCACGAGGTCGCCGATCTTGAGCACGCCCTGCGAGAAGGGCGTGTCGATCTTGAGGTCGTCGGTGCCCCAGATCATGCCGGCGACGGAGCGCAGGAAGTAGCCGAGGCCGATCGTCGCCATGACGATGGAGAATTGCGGGTAGCCCAGGATGGGCCGGACCAGCACGCGCTCCGTGGCCATGCCGAACACGGCCATGCCGCAGACGGCGAACAGGAAGCCCAGCCAGTAGTCGATGCCCATCAGGCCGATGAAGGTGAACACGAAGTATCCGCCCAGCATCATCAGGTCGCCCTGGGCGAAGTTCACGACTTCCGTCGCCTTGTAGATGAGGACGAACCCCAGCGCGATGAGGCCGTAGACGCAGCCGAGGGCGATGCCGCTCACAAGCTGCTGGATGAAATCGAGCATTCTCCTACCCTGTACTCTGGCCTGTTTCGCCTCGCGCTTTTTGGGACGGCCTGTTTTTCGCGAAGCGCGGCCATAAGACATGGCCGTCCGTCCGTGAGTCAATGGATTTTCGGGGCGGCCGCGCTACTGTGGGCAATCACACGCGCATTGCGGAGAATCCCATGTCGCTCGCCGCGCAGACCGTCCCATCGGGCGCGTCGCCGTCGCCGTTCTACACAGAGGAACACGAGGCGTTCCGGCACACCGTCAGGCGCTTCGTCGAGCGTGAGATCATGCCGCATGTCGACCAGTGGGACGAGGCCGAGGAGTTCCCGCGCGAGCTCTACCGCAAGGCCTCCGCTGCCGGGCTGCTTCAACTCGGCTTCCCCGAGGCCTATGGCGGCGTCCCGACCGATCCGTTCTTCGGCATCATCAAGGCCGAGGAGATGGCGCGCCACGGCAGCGGTGGCCTCAACGCCAGCCTGAACAGCCACACGATCGGCTCGCCACCCATCGCGGCGCTGGGCCCGGAGTGGATGAAGCGCAAGGTCCTGCCCGAGGTGCTGGCCGGCGAGAAGATCAGCGCGCTCGCGATCACCGAACCCTCGGGTGGCTCCGACGTCGCCAACTTGAAGACCACGGCGCGCCGCGAGGGCGACCACTATGTGGTGAACGGCTCCAAGATGTTCATCACGTCGGGCATGCGCGCCGACTACTACACGGTCGCGGTGCGCACCGGAGGGCCGGGCGCGGGCGGCGTGTCGCTGCTGCTGATCGAGCGCGACCGCGAGGGCTTCGGCCGCACCAAGCTCAAGAAGATGGGCTGGTGGGCGTCCGACACCGCGCAGCTCTTCTTCGACAATGTGCGCGTGCCGGTCGAGAACCTGATCGGCGAGGAGAATCGTGGCTTCATCGGCATCATGCTGAACTTCAACCAGGAGCGGCTCGGCATGTCGGCCGGCGCCTGCGGCTACGCCAAGGTCTGCCTCGACGAGGCGATCGCCTACGCCCGCGAGCGCCACACGTTCGGCAAGCCGCTGATCGCCAACCAGGTGGTGCGCCACCGGCTGGTCGACATGGCGATGCGCATCAACGCCGTGAAGTCGACGCTCGAACTGCTGGCGTATCGCGTGGGGCAGGGCGAGAAGCCGGTCGCCGAGATCTGCATGCTGAAGAACCTCGCGACCTCGACGATGGAGTTCTGCGCCAACGAGGCGATGCAGGTGTTCGGCGGCGCCGGTTACTTGCGCGGCGCCAAGGTCGAGCGCATCTATCGCGAGACCAAGGTGATGTCGATCGGCGGCGGCTCGGTCGAGATCATGAAGGATCTCGCGGCGCGACAGATGGGGCTCTAGATGGACAAGGCCGAGCGCATCGCGCTCTTCCAGAAGTGGTTCTCCGACGCGATCCCGCACAACAAGGCGCTGGGGCTCAGGGTGATCGGGGCGGGCAAGGGCTTCGCCTCCATGCAGCTCGAGTGGCGCGAGGAGCTGGTCGGCAACCCCGAGACCGGCGTGCTGGCGGGCGGGCCGCTCACCGCCATGCTCGACGGCTGCTGCGGCATGTCGGTGGCCACGATGCTCAAGTCACCCGAGCCCTTCGCGACCCTCGACCTGCGCATCGACTACGTGCGCCCGGCCGAGCCCGGCAAGGCGGTGATCGCCGAGGCCGAGTGCTATCACGTGACACGCTCGGTGGCCTTCACCCGCGCCTTCGCCCATCACGGCGACCCGAAGAACCCGATCGCCGCGGCGGCCGGCACCTTCATGCTCGGTACCAAGGGCAAGGCGACGCGGCCGTCGGTGTCGGCGCAGGTGCGGACGGAGGAGAAGAAGTGAGCGCCCTGTTGCAGCGCCTGGCCGAGGTCCGCAAGTCGGGCGACGTAGGCAAGCTCGCCGAGGCCATCCCCTACGCGCGCTGGATGCGGATTGCGCCGGAGAACGGCACCGGCGAGCTGCTGACGCGCATGCGCTTCCACGACCAGCTCATCGGCAACACGTTCCTGCCCGCGATCCACGGCGGCACCTTGGGGGCCATGCTCGAGATGGCCGCGATCTTCCATCTCCTCTGGGAGACCGAGACCGAGACGGTGCCGAAGATCGTCAACATCACCGTCGACTACCTGCGCTCGGCGCGGCCCGTCGACGTGATTGCCGCGGCCAAGGTGACCAAGCAGGGCAGGCGCATGGTCAATGTCTTCGCCGAAGCCTGGCAGGACGACCGCTCCAAGCCGGTCGCCACCGCCAACGCGCATTTCCTGATCAAGTCCGACGCCGACGCGCCGCCGTCGCTTTGACCTAGGGGAGATCGACGCCGTAGCGCTGGGCGTTGGCCTTCATGTAGGTGTCGCGTGCCTCGACGGGGGCGCCACGGACCGCATCACCCACCATGTCGAGGTAAGTGTGCCATCCCATGGCGTTCAGCTTCACGAAACGCTCGAGCACGGGCAGGTGCTGGAGCAGCAGCGTGGTGCCGTCGCCGTTGGGTGTGAGTGCCAGCGTCAGGTGGGACTCGGGGTAGGGCGAGACCTCGTCGCCGGGATTGAACACGTTCCAGGTGTAGGCCAGTCGCACGGCCGGCTGCCATTGCGTGACGACGCCCCTGATATGGCCGCCCATCAGTTCGACCGCACCGCCGGAGCGCGGCTCGATGCGGCCCTCGCCGTACCAGCCGGGCAGGTGGGCCGTATCGGTCAGCACCGCCCAGACCCGCTCGGGCGGCCCGGGCAGCAGTCTGTCGAAGCGCACCATATGCGCATGGCCGAAATGCGCGTCGTCGCTCATGGACTTTCCCGTCTCTTGCATTAAAGAACGCCGCACATGGACTTCGATTCCCTCAAGACCCCGGAAGACGGTGTCGTGCGCGACGGCTCCGCCTTCGAGGCCTATCTGCGGCCGGGCGAGCTGATCGACTCACAACACCCTACAATCGTGTCCTGGGCAAGGCGCGTGGCGGGGGATGGAAACGATCGCGAGAGGGCGCTGCGCCTCTACTACGCCGTGCGCGACGAGCTGCGTTACGATCCCTACAACACGCCGATGAAGCGCGAGGCCTACCGCGCGAGCACCACCGTCGCGGCCGGTCACGGCTACTGCGTGAACAAGGCGGGCGTCATGGCCGCGGTCTGCCGCGCCGCCGGCATCCCGGCCCGCGTGGGCTACGCCGACGTGCGCAATCACATGACGACCAAGCGGCTGGCCGAGCTGATGGGCAGCGACGTCTTCTTCTATCACGGCTACACCGACGTCTGGCTCGACGGGCGCTGGGTCAAGGCGACGCCGGCCTTCAACCGCGAGCTCACCGAGAAGTTCGGCCTGAAGCCGCTCGAGTGGGATGCGGTGTCGGACTCGATCTATCACCCGTTCGATCTCGGCGGCCGCCGGCACATGGAGTACCTCGCCTATCGCGGCGTGTTCGCCGATATCCCGTTCGAGGAGATCCGCGCCGCCTTCCGCCACTATTACCCGCGCATGACGCGCGAGCAGGAGCAGATGCCGCTCGGCGGAGACTTCGGCGCCGAAGGTGCTGCGGAAGCGAAACCGAAGTGACGTTGACGCCGCGGTCGGCCGCCTACATCGCGCTGCTGGTGGCGCTGGGCAGCTTCGGCCCACTGACCATGAGCATCTACACGCCGGTCATGCCGTCGGTCGGCCACGACCTCGTGGCGACGCCGGACAACGTCAAGCTCACGCTCACCACCTACATGCTGGGCTTCGCGGTCGGCCAGCTCTTCTACGGTCCGCTGAGCGACCGCTACGGCCGCCGGCCCGTGCTGCTGGGCGGCCTGTTCTTCTTCACCTTGACCACGCTCGCCTGCTCCTTTGCGCCCTCGATCGCGGGCCTGATCGGGCTCCGCATCCTGCAGGGGCTGGGCGCCGCCTCGGGCGCCGTGCTGGGGCGCGCGCTGACGCGCGACGCCTACACGTTCAAGGAGATGCCGCTGGTCATGAGCTGGATCTCGCTCGGCCAGAACATCGCGCCGTCGCTGGCGCCGCTGATCGGCGGCTTCCTCGGCGAGTGGCTGGGCTGGCGCGCGACCTTCTGGTTCGTCGGCGCCTTCGGCACCAGCCTGTTCGTGATCGTTCTGCTGGGGCTCGGCGAGACCAACAAGTACCGCAGCGAGCGCATCGACCTCTCGAGCCTGCTCAGGGGCTCGGGCGAGATGCTGCGCGACCGTCGCTTCCTCGGCCACATCCTGCCGCTGGGCTTCGCCTTCGCGCTGAACTTCGGGATGCTCGCGGGCGTGCCGTTCATCCTGCAGGAGACGCTGGGCTTCTCGCCGAAGGAATTCGGCATGATCGTGCTGCTGTCGGTCGGCGGCTTCACACTCGGCACCTTCGTGAACAATCGGCTGGTCGGTCGCGTGTCGCCGACCTCGATCATCATCCATAGCGGCTGGTTCCACGTGGCGGCACTCGTCTGGATGGCGGCCATGGCGCTTTCCGATGTCGTGACCTGGTGGGCGATCGTCGGTCCGCATGTCGTACTGAGCTTCGGTACCGGCCTGATCGTGGCCAACGCCAACGCGGGCGCCGTCGGCGCGTACCCGAAGCTGGCCGGCACGGCCTCCTCGCTTGCGGGCCTGGCGCAGATGGGCATGGGCGCGATGGGCACGGTGACGGTGGCGGTGCTGACCGTGATCGGCAGCCGCTACATCGCCATGCCGCTGGTCATCGGCCTCGCGCCGTTCGCCCTGGGCATTCTGCTGAGCGGCCGCCTGTTGCGCGGGACGCCACGTCCCCCGAAAATCGACTCATAGAAGAGGGAGAAGAAGACGATGGCGAACATGCTGAAGGACAAGGTCGTGCTGGTCACCGGCGCGGGCGGCGGCATCGGCCGCGAGATGGCGCTGCTGGCGGCCCGCGAGGGCGCCAAGGTCGTGGTCAACGATCTCGGCGGTGCGGTCGACGGCGAAGGCTCGGGCAACGCGACGCCGGCGCAGAAGGTCTGCGAGGAGATTGCGGCGTTCGGCGGCAAGGCCGTGCCCAACGGCGACAGCGTGTCCGATCCGGCCGGCGCCGAGCGCATGGTCAAGGCCGCGGTCGAGAATTTCGGCCGCATCGACGGCGTCATCAACAATGCCGGCATCCTGCGCGACCGCATCTTCCATCGCATGAGCCACATGGACTGGAAGATGGTGATCGACGTGCACCTCAACG
>SCVT01000139.1 GCA_004296815.1 Reyranella sp.
GCTCAACGTCGGGCGCTCGTGGAGCGAACCCTGCTCTTTCCTTCCCGGGGTGGAGACCCCGGGCGCCGCCGGACCGATTCCCAGCCCCCTCCGCGAGTCCACGGGCGGGGCCCTGCACCCCGAAGGATGCAGGTCGGCCAACATAATAAAATTCCTATCATAATCCTGCTGAACCTGCAAGACCCCTCGCCAGAAAACTTAAGGCCGGTGCTGGCATTGCTTTCATATCCTGGCCAGAAGCGAAGCGACGCCGAATATCCTTCAGATGTTTCGCCGTTCCTTCCGCAAGGTCGGCAAGCCCACACCCGCGGCATCGAAGCCGCCGTCGACCGCCAGCACCTGGCCGGTGATGTAGGCAGCCTGCTCGCCGCACAGGAAACAGATCGCGTTTGCGAGCTCCTCCTCGAGGCCATAGCGGTCGAGCGGGATGTGGTCGTGATAGTCGGCCCGGATCTCCGGGCTGTGGACGGCCTTGGCCATGGCGGTGTCGACCGGCCCCGGCGCCACGGCGTTGACCCGGATGCCGTACTGGGCGAGCTCGACCGCCTGCTGCTTGGTGAGGTGCGCCAGCGCCGCCTTGCTGGTCCCGTAGGCGACGCGCAGCGTCGAGGCACGCAGGCCCGAGATCGATGCGATGTTGACGATGGCGCCGCTTCCCTGATCGCGCATGATCGGCGCCACCGCCTGGGTCAGCAGGAAGGGGCCGGTGAGGTTGACGGCGAGAACGCGCTGCCATTCCTCCAGCGTCACCTCCAGCATCGGCTTGAACACCGCGATGCCGGCATTGTTGACCAGGGCATCGATCCTACCGAACCGCCGCCGCGCCTGCTCCACGGCCGCCTCGACGGCACCCGGAGTGGCGACATCGGCCTCGAGCGCCAGGGTCGCCTCCGGACGTCCCAGCCCCTCGGCCGCCGAGCGCAGCGTGTCGCCCAGGATGTCGAGCATGGCCACCTGCCAGCCGTCTTCGAGGAAGCGTGTTGCCGTTGCGAGGCCGATGCCGCGCGCCGCGCCGGTGACGAGGGCGACCTTCTTCAGCTCAGAGGCCATACCGGCATCTCTCCGCGATTCGGCAGTGGCCCGTTGAAAGGAGGAATGGTGCCCAGGGGCGGGATCGAACCACCGACACTGCGATTTTCAGTCGCATGCTCTACCAACTGAGCTACCTGGGCGCGCCATAGGTTGGCGGCGGGGCTTATAGGACGCGTCAGCCCCGCTGTCCAGACGGCCCGCCCCCGCCTCCATTGCCCGGCTCTTCCTCGCCCGGCCCTTCCTCGGTCTCGACCTTGTAGCCTTCCTTCAGCCAGCGGCCGAGGTCGATGTCGGCGCAACGCTTGGAACAGAACGGCTGGTACTTCTGCTCCGCAGGCTTGCTGCAGACGGGACATTTCGCGGCGATGCGCACGGCGCGCAGCGGCGGGCTCGAACGGTCAGTCATCGCTCCTCTCCAGCGCCTCCAGCTGGGCGGCGAGCGTCGGGCCGCGGCGCGCGCGGGTCAACTCGAAGTGGCCGAGGCGCGTGAACCCGTAGAGCTGGGTCGGCACGGGATCGGAGGCGAGCGCCTCGGCGAGCACGGCCTGCACCTTGTCGCGGTCGTAGGCGCTGCGCATGGTCACGAAGTCGATGACGACCGCTCCGGCGAGGTTGCGCAGCCGGAGCTGCTGGGCGATCGCCGGTGCGGCCTCGAGATTGACCTCGACCGGCCGCCGCGGCGCCCGTCCCTGGCGGCCGCCGGCACCGGCACTGTCGACGTCGACCGCACACAGGGTCTCGCCCGGCTCGAACAGCACCTCGACGCCGCTCTCCAGCACGATACGCGGCGCCAGCGCGGTGTCGATCTGGCCCGCCACGTCGTCGATCTCGAAGGCGGGCATCGCGCCGTTGTGCCAGCGCACGCGGATCTTCTCGCCCAGCCGATCCATCTCGTCCTGCAGCGCCCGCGCCATGGCGCGGTCGTCGAGGATCACCTCGTCGAGGCCCGCACCGTGGTCGCGCAGCGCCCGTGCGATCGGGTCGCGCTCGCCGGGTACGTGTGCGGTGAGCTCGGCCGGCGGATCGAGGTCGAAGGCCTGGCGGCGGATCTTCTCCCAGCGCTCCATGACGTTCGTGGCATCGGCCCGCAGGACTTCCGCGGACGCGCCGGCCGCGGCGGTGCGCAGCACGACGCCGCCTTCGAGCAGCCCCTCGACATGGCCGCGCAGCCGGTCGCGCTCGGACTCGCCCGCGATGCGGCGCGAGAAGCTCACGCCCGAACCGACCGGGTGATAGACGAGGTATCGTCCGGTCACGGCCACGTTCATCGAAAGGCGCGGGCCCTTGTCGCCTTCGTCGTCATGACGCACCTGCGCCAGCACCGGCGCGCCGGGCGGCGGCCAGTCCTCGCCGCCGGCACGATCCTCGGCGCGCAGGAAGCCCGAGCGGCCGATGCCGATATCGACGAAGGCGGCGTCGAGTTCGGGCATCACCCGCTCGAGCCGGCCGAGGAAGATGCCGTCGACATGGCCGGGCTTGTCGCGGCGCACGACCTGCAGCTCGACGAGCCGGCCTTCGGCGACCAGCGCCATCAGGAAGGCGCGGGGCAGGACGTGGCAGATCAGCCGGTCGACCCGGCTCAAGATGTCACTCCGCGCGCTGGGGTCACCGATCGCAGCAACGCGACGGTCTCGAACAGCGGCAGGCCGACCACGTTGCTGTAGGAGCCCGAGACGAAGTCGACGAAAGCCGCGGCACGGCCCTGGATCGCGTAGCCGCCGGCCTTGCCCCGCCATTCGCCGCTGGCGACATAGGCGTCGATCTCGGCCGCCTCCAGCCGCTTGAAGCGCACCACAGTTTCGACGAGGCGCGTGCGGACCTTGCCCGCCGGACCGACGGCGGCGACGCCGCCCATCACGCGATGGCGGCGGCCCGACAGGAGCTTCAGGCAGGCGCGCGCCTCGGCTTCGGCCTCGGCCTTGGGCAGGATGCGACGGCCGCAGACCACCACGCTGTCGGCCGCCAGCACGATCGCGCCGGGATGGCGTGCGGCGACGGCCGCCAGCTTGGCCTCGGCCATGCGCAGCGCATAGGCGCGCGGCAGTTCCTGCGCCCGGGGAGTCTCGTCGATGTCGGCGGGGTCGATCTTCGCGGGCTCCAGTCCCACCTGCCGCAACAGGTCGAGCCGGCGCGGCGACGCGGAGGCCAGGATGAGCGGGAAGATCGGCGAGGCGGCCAACGCCTACTTGAAGCGGAAGGTGATGCGGCCCTTGGTCAGGTCGTAGGGCGTCATCTCGACGGTGACGCGGTCGCCTGCCAGTACGCGGATGCGGTTCTTGCGCATCTTGCCCGATGTGTGGGCGAGGATCGTGTGGTCGTTGTCGAGCTTCACGCGGAACATCGCGTTGGGCAGGAGCTCCGACACCACGCCTGTGAACTCGATCAGATCTTCCTTGGCCATCCGGCCTCCGGCTGGGGTGATAAGGGAAAGCGGCCGGAAAATGGGCTGCAGCAGTGGTTTAGTCAACCATGCGGAGGTGGACAGGCGGCTTCTCTCCCGCCGCCGTCTCCCCTATACAGTCTGCGGCTGCGGACGCCCGGGGAAGGAAGGACCAGCAAAATGAGCACACTGCGTATGTCCGGCCTGCTGGCCGCCCTCCTGCTGGCGCCGGCGCTGGCCGCCGCCCAGGCGCCGCCGCCCAAGCCCGCGGCCGCCCCCAATGCGATCACGCATCCTGCACAGAAGACCATCGGCAAGCCTTCCGCGAGGCAGTACTCGACGGCGCTGATCGTGATCAACGCCCGCGGCGCCAAGCTCGAGGGCCAGAAGCTGGTGCTCGACGGCGTGCTGCCGACCGCCACCCTGTTCACCAGCCGCCCGACCCGCTCTGTCGGCCACATGGTGACGCCCGACATGGCCGAGATCTGGCGCACCGGCAGCTTCGCCAAGGACCCGCCCAACGCCACCATCTCGGTGTTCCACAAGGATGGCTCCAGCGTCTCCGACCTCGTCGTCGTGCTGAAGACGGCCAAGCTCGAGGGCGAGAAGCTCACCTTCGACGTCGACGTGCTGGAAGGCAGCCTCGGCGCCGCCGACGGCCCGGCCTCGCTGTTCATCGACACGATCTGGTTCGGCATCGGCTCGCACGGCGCCCAGTACTACGGCCAGACCCAGACCACCGGCGGCGAGACGCCGGCGATCGGCGACCCGAACGGCACCAGCACCTTCAACGGCTGGCCGAACGCCTCGCCCAACTCGCCCTATCGCGCGCCACCGCAGGATCAGCCGGGCGGCGCCACCGCGCCGCCGCCGCCGGACATCGATCCGCGCTACCAGCAGCGCTACGACGCGCCGACCTGCGGCAAGCCCCCGCTCCTGCCCTGCTACTGAGCCGCACGGTGATCACCATGAAGACCATCCGTCTCGCCGCCGCTCTCGGCACCGCAGTCGCAACGCTCGGCCTTGCCCCCTTGGCTTTCGTCGGTGGCGCCGCCGCGCAGACCGCACCCGCGCAGCAGCCGCCCTCGCAATCCAACGTCCAGGGCCTGCCCAAGGTCGTGGGCAGCGCGCGTCATCCGCGCGTCGTGCCGTCGATGTTCGTGCTCAACGCCCGCAGCGCCAAGCTGCAGGACAACAAGCTGATCCTCGAAGGCGTGGCGCCGAGCGCCATCGTGTTCGCCGACCGGCCGGTCCGCTCGGCCGGCCACATCATGCTCAGCCACGTGCTCGAGGAGTGGCACAGCAAGGCGCCGAACTCCTTCGCCAAGGATCCGCCCAACGCCACGGTCTCGGTGTTGAACAAGGCGAAGGCGAGCGTGGTCGACGCGGTCGTCACGCTGAAATCGCCGAAGCTCGAGGGCGACAGGCTGACCTTCGATGTCGACGTGCTCGAGGGCAACCTCGCGGGCGCCGACGGCGGCGCCTCGGTGTTCATGGACCTGATCAACCTGCCGACCCCGCGCCACAGCTCGCATCGCGGTGCCTGGTACTCCGGCTCGCACTGACAAAGTCCTTACAGGCCTTTGCGTTGCGCGAGCCTCACGCTTGCGCAACGAAGGCCCTGCAAGCCGCAATTCCTGCACAATCCGGCGCGGGAATAACTCCGGGCGACAGCGCACCAGTGTGGCCGCGCTTCGCACCACAGGAGTTGGAGTCATGATCCGCACGTTGGTTGCAGTTTCTCTGCTCGGGGCCGGTGCGCTCGCGGGCGGTTCAGCCTTTGCGCAAGGAATGCCGAGCGGCCCGGAGGCCACCGGTCCGGTCGGCGCCACGATCCCCACCGCCGCCGGCCCCAACTGGACGCCGACTGCCGAGGGCGCGATCGTGCGCCAGCAGGTGCATGACGCAGGCTACTCGGGCGTCACCATGCTGCTGCGCAATCCCGACGGCTCCTGGCAGGGCCAGGCCCTGAAGGGTGAGACTTTCGTGATGATCACGGTCGACCCGGCCGGCCACGTCGCGCAGCGGTAACCACCGCCGACGATCAGACCGAGGGCGCGAGCGGGACACCGAAGCGCGCCTTCAGTTTGGCGAGAACCTGATCGCGGGTGCGGCGGTAGGCGTCCAGCCGCACCTCGCGACTCCCTTCCACGGCACTGGCATCGGGCATCGGCCAGTATTCGACCTCGGTCGCCGTGCCGCGCGTGAACTCGAGGGCGCGGTGATGCGCCTCGGGCGACAGGGTGACGATCAGATCGAACGAGGCCGGGTCGATGTCCTCGAAGGTCTTGGCATGGTGGCGATGGACGTCGATGTTCAGCTCGTCGAGCACCGAAACCGCGAAGCCGTCGACGTCGGTCGCCCGCACGCCGACCGAGTCTATATAGGACGAATGGCCGTACAGCCGCTTGGCCAGCGCCTCGGCCATCGGCGAGCGCACGGAATTCTCGCTGCAGGCGAACAGCACGCTCGACGGAAGACCGTTCATCGCTCCTCCGCCCTCACGCCGTGATGTGGAGGGCGCAGATCAGCGTGAACAACCGGCGGGCGGTGTCGTGATCGACCTCGATCTTGCCGGCGAGCCGCTCGCGCAACAGCTCGGAGCCTTCGTTGTGCAGGCCACGCCGGCCCATGTCGAGCGCCTCGATCTGCGAGGGGCCAAGCTTCTTGATGGCGCTGTAGTAGCTCTCGCAGATCAGGAAGTAATCCTTCACGACCTTCCGGAAGGGCGTCAGCGACAGCACGATGTCGCGCAGCTTCTCGTCCTCGCCGTTGCGCACGTCGAACACCAGGCGCTGCTCGAAGATGCCGAGGCGCAGCCGGTACGGGCCTGCCTCGCCGCCGACCAGGCAGAAATCGTTCTCCTCGACCAGGTCGAACAGCGCGACCGCGCGCTCATGCTCGACCTCGGCCGAACGGCGGGCCACGGACTCCTCGTCCAGCACGATGTCCACGATGCGCCGCGCCTTCTCGGCTGACTTGGGCGACATGGCAGGCCTAGCGGCGGTTCAGCCGGATCGAGACCGACCGGCCATGGGCGCCCAGCCCCTCGGCCTCAGCCAGCGCCAGCGCCGCCGGGCCGAGGACGGCCAGCGATTCCGGCGTGCAGGCGACGATCGAGGTGCGCTTCAGGAAGTCGGAGACTCCCAGCCCGCCCGAGAAGCGTGCGGCGCGCGAAGTCGGCAGGACGTGGTTGGTCCCGGCGACATAGTCGCCGATCGCCTCGGGCGTGTGTCGGCCGATGAAGATCGCGCCGGCGTGTTTGATCCTGTCGGCCAGCGCCTCGGCCGGCGCGGCTTCCATGGCGAGCTCGACATGCTCCGCCGCGATCGCGTCGATGATCGACGTCGAGGCCGCGAGGTCCTTCACCAGGATGACGGCGCCGTTGTCGCGCCAGCTCGCGCCGGCGATCTCCGCGCGCGGCAGCGTCTTCAGTTCGAGGTCGACGGCGTTCACGACCGCCTCGGCGAACGCCGCGTCGTCGGCGATCAGCACCGACTGCGAGGACGCGTCATGCTCGGCCTGGCTCAGCAGGTCGGCGGCGATCCAGGCGGGATCGTTCTTTCCGTCCGCCACGACCAGGATCTCGGAAGGACCCGCGATCAGGTCGATGCCGACCTGGCCGAACACCCGCCGTTTGGCCGCAGCGACATAGGCGTTGCCCGGGCCGGTGATCTTGTCGACGGGCTTGATCGATTGGGTGCCGTAGGCCAGTGCCGCCACAGCCTGCGCCCCGCCGATGCGCCACAGCTCGTCGGCGCCGGCGATCTTGGCGGCCAGCATGACCAGCGGGTTCAGCACGCCGCCCGGCGTCGGCACGACCATGACGATGCGGCCCACGCCCGCGACCTTGGCCGGCACGATGTTCATGAGGACGGACGAAGGATAGGCCGCCGTCCCGCCCGGCACATAGACGCCGGCGGCATCGACGGGGCGATAGCGCGCACCCAGCCGCGTGCCCGTGGCGTCGGTGAAGCTCACATCCTTGGGCAGGAGCGCACGATGGAACGTCTCGATGCGCTTGGCCGCGAACTCCAGCGCCTCGCGCTGCGCCGGCGGTACCTTGGCGGCCGCCGCGTCGCGTTCGGCATCGGTGATGCGGAGATTGCCCGGCTGCAGGTCGGCCCAGTCGAACTTGCGCGTGTAGTCGAGGACCGCCGCGTCACCGCGCGCGCGCACGTCGGTCACGATGCCGGCGACGATGCGGTCGACGTTCTCGTCGGTGTCCCTGTTGCGCCCGAGGAAGGCCGAAAATTCCTTTTCGAAACCCGGCGCCGAAGCGTCGAGCCTAAGCGGCACTTGCGACCTCGTGCGCCACGTCGCGGAAACGGTCGATCCAGTGGCCGACCCGCTCCGGTCGCGTCTTGAGCGCGGCGCGGTTTACGATGAAGCGCGATGTGACGTCGGCGATGTGCTCGATTTCGACCAGGCCGTTGTCCTTCAACGTACGGCCCGAATCGACCAGGTCGACGATGCGATGGCTGAGGCCGAGCGACGGCGCGAGCTCCATGGCACCGGAGAGCTTCACGCATTCGGCCTGGACACCGCGCGCGGCGAAGTGCCGGCGCGTCACCTCGGGATACTTGGTGGCGATGCGCACATGGCTCCAGCGCCGCGGATCGTCGCTGCCCGCCATCTCGGCAGGCTCGGCGACGGCCAGGCGGCACTTGCCGATACCGAGGTCGATCGGCGCGTAAATCTCGGGGTAGTCGAACTCCATCAGCACGTCGCCGCCGGCGATGCCGAGGTGCGCGGCGCCGAACGCCACGAAGGTCGCGACGTCGAAGGAGCGGACGCGGATGATGTCGAGATCGGGATGGTTGGTCGCAAACCGGAGCTGGCGGGCATCCGGATCGGCGAACGCCGCCTCCGGTTCGATGCCGGCGCGCGCGAACAGGGGGGCAGCCTCCTTGAGGATGCGCCCCTTCGGGATCGCCAGGATCAGCTTTTCGTTTGCCTCGCTCGACACGACGGACTCTCCAGTAACGAATGCCCGCTGCCGGGCTATTCCACCGGATGAGCGGGCTTCCACGGGGTGGGCCAAGGCTCCCCGACATCCCCCAAATGGCATGCGAGCCGGCCGATTTCCAGCCGGATGGCCCGGCCGGCCGAGAAGCGCAGCAGGACTGAACGGTCGTTTTCCAGCACCACGGCCAGCAGTTCCAGCATCCGGTCGGGCTCGGCCGTCGGGATGTCATGGTGCCGCACGGCCGTCACCTCGTTGAAAACAAGGGCGGAATGGGTCCGGGAATAGGCCGCCTCGACGCCGGGATCGGCCTCCCAGCGGAAACGGTTCAGCAGGAGCACGAAGCGCTTCTCGTCCTGGAACCAGGCGCAATCGCGCACGGCGACCAGCGAGTCCTGGAGGGCCGCCGAGATCACGCCGAGATCCTCGGCGTCGACCGCCGAGAGCTTGAGGCCGTCGGTCACGTGGTCAGGCCCTCAGCCGCTCGATCTCGGCGCCGCAGGCGCTGAGCTTCTCTTCCAGCCGCTCGTAGCCGCGATCGAGGTGGTAGACGCGGTGCAGCGTCGTCTCGCCTTCGGCGGCGAGGCCCGCGATGGCGAGCGAGACCGAGGCGCGCAGGTCGGTCGCCATCACGTCGGCGCCGCGCAGCTTCGGCACACCGCGCACCAGGGCCGACTCGTGATGGATCGTGACGTTGGCGCCCATGCGCGTGAGCTCGGGCACGTGCATGAAGCGGCTCTCGAAGATCGTCTCGGTGATCATCGAGGCGCCCTCCGCCCGCGTCATCAGCGCCATCATCTGCGCCTGCAGGTCGGTCGGGAAGCCGGGATAGGGCTCGGTCATCACGTCGACGCCGTGCAGCCCGTTGGCGCGCGTGACGCGGAAGCCGCGATTGGTCTTTTCCATCACGACGCCGGCGGACCTCAGCGTCTGGGCCGCGGCCTCCATCAAATCGAGGCGGCCACCCACCAGCTCGACGTCGCCCGCCGTCATCGCCACGGCCATGGCATAGGTGCCGGTCTCGATGCGGTCGGGCACGACGGAGTGGGTCGCGGCCTTGAGCTGCTCGACGCCCTCGATGGTCAGCGTCTCGGTGCCGATGCCGCTCACCGGTACGCCCATCCGCGTGAGGCACTCGCCGAGGTCGATGATCTCGGGCTCGCGCGCGGCGTTGGCCAGGACCGTCGTGCCCTTGGCGAGCGCCGCCGCCATCATCAGGTTCTCGGTCGCCCCGACCGAGACTTTCGGGAACGTGTAGCGCGCGCCCTTCAGGCCCTTGGGCGCCTTCGCCACCATGTAGCCGCCGTCGATGTCGATCTCTGCGCCCATCGCCTTGAGACCGGCGATGTGCAGATCGACAGGACGCGCGCCGATGGCGCAGCCGCCGGGCAGCGACACCCGCGCCTCGCCCTCGCGCGCCAGCAGCGGGCCCAGCACCAGAACCGACGCGCGCATCTTGCGCACGATGTCGTAGGGCGCGGTGGTCGAGGTGATCTTGCCGGCGCGGAGCGTCAGCGTCGTGCCGTGGCTGTGACCGTTCTCGCCGGCTGCGGCCTGGATCTCGACGCCGTGCTGCTGCAGGAGCTGCATCATGGTCGTGATATCGGCCAGTCGCGGCACGTTCTTGAGCGTGAGCGGCTTGTCGGTCAGCAGCGACGCCGCCATCACCGGCAGGCAGGCGTTCTTCGAGCCAGACACGACGATCTCGCCCTTGAGCTGGCGGCCGCCTTTGATCCGGATGCGATCCATGAGAGGGGACTCCTTAGATCTTCGGAAGGGTGACGCCGCGCTGGCCTTGGTATTTTCCGGCCTTGTCGCGGTAGGAGACCTCGCAGGGTTCGTTGCCCTGGAGGAAGAGAAACTGGCAGGCGCCCTCGTTGGCGTAGATCTTCGCGGGCAGCGGCGTCGTGTTCGAGAATTCGAGCGTGACGTGGCCCTCCCACTCGGGCTCGAGCGGGGTGACGTTCACGATGATCCCGCAGCGCGCATAGGTCGACTTGCCAACGCAGATCACCAGCACGTCGCGCGGGATGCGGAAATACTCGACCGTGCGGGCGAGCGCGAAGGAATTGGGCGGGATGATGCAGACGTCGGCGGTGCGGTCGACGAAGGAGTTGGCCGCGAAGTTCTTGGGGTCCACCACCGCCGAATCGACGTTGGTGAAGATCTTGAAGTCGGTCCCGACCCTTGCGTCGTAGCCGTACGACGAAAGTCCATAGGAGATGACGCCCTCGCGCTTCTGGGCGTCGACGAAGGGCTCGATCATGCCCTTTTCCTGCGCCATGCGGCGGATCCAGCGGTCGGAAAGAATGCTCATGCAGGGCCGCTTCTAGACGAGGGAGGGGGCGGGCTCAACCGCCGGTCTTCGCTGTTTCCACCGGCTTGCCGCCATCCCCTTTAGCCCGCGCCTGAGCCTTGCGCCGCTTGAGATTTTCCCTCAGCGCGGCGGCAAGTCGTTCGGTCTTGTCGTCCTTCTCCGGGACGGGCTTGGGGGGAGCAGCCATGCGCCCGAGGATACACCAGGGCGGTGGCTCCGCCCTAGCTGAACCGGTATTTTGCCCGCCGTGTTCACCTTCACCTATCTCTGGCCCTACATGGGCACGGGGGCGGCACTGCTGCTGGCCTTGCTGCTCGCAACGGACCTGCTGCGCAGCGACCGGAGCGTGTCGCGCTGGCGCGATATCGTCTGGCTCGCCTGGGGCGGCACCTGGATCTACCTCGTCCACCAGTTCGAGGAGCACGGCATCGACGCCGAGGGCGGCCACTACGCCTTCCGCGGCTTCATGTGCGCGACCCTGGGTTTTGCCGACCCCAAGACCTGCCCGGTCCCCTTCTCCTTCATCACCTCGGTGAACATCGCCGCCGTCTGGCTGGCAGGGCCTGCTGCGGCGTTGCTCGGCCGGCGCTGGCCCGCGCTGGCACTCAGCTTCTTCGCGATCCCCTTCGTGAACGCCTTCGGCCATCTCGTGCCGGCCGCGCTCGCCGGCGCCTACAATCCGGGCGTCCTGACGTCGATCGTGCTGTTCCTGCCGCTGTCGCTGTGGGCCTTCCACGTGGCGCTCGGCCGCCCCGATCTCGGATGGCGCGCCGTGATCGCCACGGTCATCGCGGGCGTCGTGCTGCACGTGATCATGATCGGATCGCTGCAGCTCTACGTGCACGGCCGGATCGGCCTCGGGGCCCTCGACGTCATCCAGTTCGTCAATCCGGTGATCGCCGGACTGATCGTCTTCCTCGCGGCGCGGCGGCGCGCCCCCTAGTTCGCCAGTTTCCGCGCGAGGTCGGTCGGCACCCGGACCGGCATGTCGAGCAGCATCTGGGCGAAGGCCTTGGCCAGCGGATCGGCCTTGAGCGAGGCCATGCCGCCGCCGCCCAACGCCTGGCGCAGCAGGAAATTGAAGCCCTTGATGCCCGGCAGCCGCCAGCGCGTGACCGGGCCCTTGATGCGGTGGGCGAAGTACCGGGCCACCGCCTCCTCCGTCACCTCGGCATCGAGGATCGGTTCGTACTCGGGCTTCCTGGCAAAGATGCCGATATTGGCGTTGTCGCCCTTGTCGCCGGAGCGGCCGTAGGCCAGCGCGACCAGCGGCACCTCGACCGTCTCGCCGGCTTCCTTCCTCGGTCCGGCCGGTGCTTCGACCGGTAGCGAGGACGCCTTGAAGCCGCCGCTGCGGGCGCCCTCCTGCAAGGCGATCTTGTGGCCGTCGACGTCGACCGTGACCGGCACCTGGCTCTTCGGGACGAGGCACGAGAACATGCGGATCACCGGCGAGGGCGAGACGCGGCCCGCGCCGAAGCTGCCCGTCATGCCGACCACGCCGCCGGTCGACATCGGCGAGATCTCGCGACCCAGCAGCGACAGCGCCTCCTTCTGGTCGTGCTTGGCCGCGATCTTGACGACGACCTCGCGAGCGTCTGGCGTGCGCGAGTGCGGCCCGTAGGTCGCCTCGCTGCCGATCACCTCGATCGAGACGTCGCGATAGTCCGGCATGCCCTTCTCGGCGAACATGCGGCGCGTCTTCTTGATGATCGATTCCGCGCTGTGTGTTCCCTTCGCCACCGCCTCGCGGCCGCCCAGCATGAAGATCGAGCTGAACTTGAAGCCGTCGGGCCAGGTGGTCGAGACCTTGTAGGTGTCGGTGGGCGGCCGGCCCCTGGCGCCGCTCACGCGGACGCGGTCCTTGCCGACCTGCTCATAGGTAGCTTCCGTGAAGTCGCAGACCACGTCGGGCACCATGTAGGCGCGCGGATCGCCGATCTCGTAGAGCATCTGCTCGGCCACGGTCGCCGTGGTGATCAGGCCGCCGGTATCGTCGGGCTTGGACAGCACGAAGGAGCCGTCAGCCGAGACCTCGGCGATCGGAAAGCCCATGTTGTCGTAGTCCGGCACCAGCCGCCAATCGGTGAAGTTGCCGCCGTTGCATTGCGCGCCGCACTCGATGATGTGGCCGCAGAGCGTGCCCGCTGCGAGACGGTCAAGATCCTCCGGCGACCAGTCGAAGGCGTGGATCAGCGCACCGAGCGTCACCGCCGAGTCGACGCAGCGCCCGGTGATCACCACGTCGGCGCCCTCGGCGAGCGCGCGGGCGATCGGGAAGCCGCCGAGATAGGCGTTCATGCTGACGATCTTCACCGGCAGCTCCGCGCCGGTGTCCATTTCCCGGATCCCGGCCGCGCGGAACTCGTCGGCGCGCGGCAGGATGTCATCGCCCAGCACGACCGCGACCTTGAGGGTGACGCCGGCCGCCTCGCAGGCCTTGAGGACGGCGTCGCGGCAGGCCAGCGGATTGACGCCGCCGGCGTTGGTCACGACCTTGATCTTCTGCGCGGCGATCTCCTTGGCGAGCGGCGCCATCACGGCGGTGACGAAGTCAATCGCGTAGCCTGCCTGCGGATTGCGCAGTTTCTGGGCCGCCATGATCGACATGGTGACCTCGGCGAGATAGTCGCTCACCAGGTAGTCGACCTTGCCGTGCCGCACGAGCTGCACGGCGGCGGTCTCGGTGTCGCCCCAGAAGCCGGAGTGGCAGCCGATGCGAACGGTCTTCGACATGTCAGCTCACTCCGGCTGGATGCCCGCCTCGCGCGCGAGCCTGGTCCACTTCTCGATCTCGGATTTCTGGAAGGCGAGCAGCTCTTCCGGCGAGCCCAGCTTCAGGATCACGTTGAAATCGCGCATGCGCTGCTGCATCTCGGGCTTGGAATACTCGGCGCGAATGATCGCGTTCATCTTGTCGATGATCGGTCGCGGCGTCTTGGCCGGCGCGAACATGGCGTACCAGCCGTCGAGGTCGAAAGCGATGCCCTGCTCGCGCAGCGTCTTGAGGTCGGGCAGGATGGGCGAGCGCTCGCTCGAGATCGAGGCGATCGCCTTCACCCGGCCGGCCCGTATGTGCGGCAGCACGGTGCCCATGTCGGCGATCATGTACTGGAGCGTCCCGCTCAGCACATCGTTCAGCGCCGGCGGCACGCTCTTGTAGGGGACCTGCAGGGCGTCGAAGCCCAGCATCCGCTTAAGGGTCTCGCCGGCCACCACGCCGGTGCTGTTGCCGGTACCGAACGAAAGCTTGCCCGGGTTGGCCTTGGCGTAGGCCACCAGTTCCTGGATGGTGTTGAAGGGTGCATTGGGGTTGGCGACGATGCAGAACGGCACTAGGCCAATGAGCCCGATGGTCTCGAAGTCCTTCACCTGATCGTAGGGTACGTTCTTCACCAACGCCGCAGCTGCCGCGTGCGAGGTGTTCGAGGTGAACATCAGTGTGTGGCCGTCCGGCGGCGCCTTGGCCACGAAGTTGCCGGCAATGGTGCCGTTGGCGCCCGGCTTGTTGTCGACCAGGGCCGGCTGGCCGACCGCAGCCGACAGTTTCTCCGCGAAGATGCGGGCCATGGTGTCGGTGCCACTGCCGGCGGCGAACAGGATCACGATGCTGATCGGCTTGCTGGGCCAGGCTTGCGCAAACGCCGGTGTAGCGGCCGCCACGGCGGCCGAGGAAAGCAGGAACTGGCGACGGTCGATCATGGGCTTCACTTCTTCTTCCGGTTGACGAACGCCGCCATGCGCTCGATGTGCTCGCCGTCGGTGACCGACTGGG
>SCVT01000140.1 GCA_004296815.1 Reyranella sp.
CTGTGCGCGGCCGGATTTCTGCGTGCAAGCTGCAAGGGGTTCAGAACGACTGCAAAACATCCGTCAGGTCGATGACGGAGGCGCCCGCGGCGGTAGCGCGACGAACAATCGAAACAACCGCGACCCTGCCGGCGCAGCGCCGACGGGCCTAGCCTGTCGGGGCAGACGGGAGATGCCGATGAACCTCATCGTGTCGGAGCAGGTGCCCTACACCTACGTCCTCTTCGTCGTCGCGTCGCTGGGCTGTGTGATCCTTGCGTGGCGCGGCTTCATGGCCTGTCTCGAAGAGGAGCGCGAACGGAAGCAGGAGAACGAGCGCCGTCGCTATCCGTGGGGCCGCTCGTAGTTACGCGCCCTTCGCGTCCAGCGCCGCCTCGATCGCGCGCTCGAGCTTCGGCCCCATGCCGCCCGCGGCGGTGAACCACTCGACGATGCGGCCGTCGCGGCCGATCAGGATCTTGTGGAAGTTCCACGTCGGCACGCCGAGCGCCCCGGTCTGCGCCGCCGCCCACCTGTAGAGCGGGTGCGCGTTGGCGCCGGTCACGACCTGCTTGTCGGCGAGAGGGAAGGTGACGTCGAACGACGCCTCGCAGAAGCGCTTGATCTCCGCGTTGCTGCCGGGCTCCTGGCCGCCGAAATCGTTCGACGGCACGCCCAGCACCACGAGCCCGCGATCCCTGTAGCGCCGCCACAGTTCCTCCAGCCCCTTGTACTGGCCGGTGAAGCCACAGAGCGACGCCGTGTTCACCAGCAGCACGACCTTGCCCTTCCAGTCCGCGGTCGGCAGCGGGCCGCCGCCGATCGAGTCGAGCGACGCCTTCGTCCAGTCGATCGGCTCGCGCCCGGCCTGCGCCCACGACAGCGAGGAGAGCAGGGCGCCGATCGCGGCGAAGGCCAGCATGCGGAGGACTTTCATGTCTTCCTTCTAGCGCCAGAAGTAGCGCGCGTCGCGGCGCCTCTCCTCGACCATCTTCTCCCGCTCCACCTGCTCGGGCGTGAGCGGCCGGCGCAGCATCGCGCGGATCGCGACCCCGAGCAGCGGCAGCACGACCGTGACGGCCACCACAGCAGCGAGGATCAGCAGCGCGCGCATGGGCCGGTCCTTGCCCCTCGGGCCCTAGTGGTTGTCCCGCATGGACGGCGTCAGGCAGAGCCTCTGGTTCAGGCAGTAGCCGACGCTGCCGCCGCCACCCGCGACGCCGTCGAGTTCGGCGGCCGAGAGTTCGCGGCCGGCGGCACGGGCGCGCGCCGCGGTGTGCACGGCCAGCTCGTCGCGCGTGAAGCTGTAGCCGCGCACCTGCGCGATCCCGACCAGCGCGTCGGGGCGGCCGACCGCCTCGATCTCGGCGCGCAGCGTCGCGTCGGCCTTCACCGCCTGGACGAAGCGCTCGACCTCGGACTGGCTCATGGCGTTCCTCCCGGGCTTACGACGGCGCGCGGTGAGGGTTGGTGTCGTCGCCCGGCTGGTTCGGCAGACGTCCGCCGCCGTTGGTCCCGCCCGCGACGGCATCGAGATCGGCCGGGGAAAGCTCGCGGTTGCCCGCCTTCAGCTCCTCCGCCGTGACGGCATAGCCGCGCCTCTGCGCGATCTCGAGGCTGCGGCCGATACCGCCGGCCTTGTCGATCTCCGCGCGCAGGGCGGCGTCGGCCTTGGCATCGCGGGCGAACCGCTCGACTTCAGACTGGCTCATGGCTTCCTCCCTATTTCACGAGGACGGGCGGCGCGCGCTCAGGCCGGCGCCGCCTTGTAGACGCAGCTCCACTTGGTCGTGACGATCTCGAACGGGCGGGGCGCGGTCCCGGCGCCGATCTTGATGCGCACGCGGCGGTCCTGGCCGACCAGCGCCTTGGCCTCCTCGTCGGCCGCGCCCTTCGCGTCGAGCTTCACCTGCAGGTAGGGCTCGTCGACATCGTCGAACAGCGAGAAGCGCTCGCCGCGGATGCGCACCGTGCCGCGCTTGCCGCCGGCGTCGCAGTTCCGTGCGTCGCCGCCGGTCTGCAGGATGCGCACCTTCCAGTCGGTCGGCGCCAGCGGCGCCGTCACCGGCTTCAGCGTGTAGAGGCAGCCGGTCGCGAGCCGGAGCGTCAGGTCCCTGGTCCGCGCGTTGCCGTGGACCTGCGGCCGGATGCCGGGCGAGAGCTGCCAGTTCACGTCGACGCTGCCGTCCGCCGCGATCGGCCCGCGATGCGTCTTCTGCTGCGGCGTGTTGATGGCGACCGTGTCGCCGTCGACCGACACCTCGTACATCATCGGATAGTCGAGGCACTCGCGCCCGACCGCCGTCGGCTTGAGCTGCGCCTCGGCGGGCCAGGTTTGGACCTGGGCGTGAGCATGAAGTGCAAAGCCTGCAGTGCAGAGTGCGGTGAGTAGAACACTGGGTCTCATGGGCTGAATTCCTGCCGTGGCCACAGCGAACAGTATAGTCGTAGTCATCCCGCATAGGCCAAGATTCAAGCCGCAGTTAGCCTAGCCGGGGGCGCTTGGATGCATGGCAAAACGCGTGCGCGGCCAAAGAGTGGGTTGT
>SCVT01000141.1 GCA_004296815.1 Reyranella sp.
CGTCAGGAGGAAAGATCATGAAATTCACGCGCCGCGCGGTCGCCGGTTCGCTTGTGGCTGCGGCCGCCAGCACCGCCTTGCCCGCATTCGGTCAGGCCTTTCCGAACAAGTCGGTGAAGATCGTCGTTGGCTTCGCTCCGGGCGGAGGCACCGACTTCGTGACGCGTGTCCTGGCCGATGCGCTGAAGGACCGCTGGGGCCAGACCGTGATGGTCGAGAACCGCACCGGCGCCAGCGGCATGCTGGCCGCCGAGCAGGTCGTGAGGGCAGCACCCGATGGCTACACGCTGCTAGTCTCGCCGCAGACGTCGATCGCCGTCGCACCGCAGATCTTCGCCAAGTCGCCGTACGATCCGCTGAAGGATCTGACTCCGATCACCATCCTCACCTCGACGCCGATGCTGCTCGTGGCGCATCCGACGTTCCCGGCCGCCAACTTCGCCGAGTTCCTGGCCTACGTTCGCGCCAACCCGGAAAAGGTCTCCTTTGCCTCCGGCGGCATCGGCTCGTCGCCGCACATGACGTCGGAGCTGCTCAACATGCAGCTCAATCTCAAGACCGTTCACGTTCCCTACCGTGGCGAGCAGCCGGCGATCGCCGACGTTATGGGCAACCAGGTGGGCGTCCTCTTTGCCAACATCCCGGCCGTCATGCCGCAGGTCCAGGCCGGCAAGCTCAAGGCGCTGGTCACCACCGGCGAGACCCGATCGCCGCTCGCGCCCGACGTTCCGACGATCAAGGAGTCCGGCGCCGGTGACATCGTGACCGCGACCTGGAACGGTCTCTACGGTCCCGCCGGCATGGCACCGGAGCTCGTGCAGAAGATCTACACCGATGCCACCCAGGTGCTGAACCAGCCTGCAGTGCGCGATCGTCTGGTGGCTGCGGGCAGCGACATGGTGCTGAACACGCCGCAGCAGTTCCAGACCTACCTGCGCGCCGAGGTCACGCGCTGGGGTCAGGTCGTCAAGGCAGCCAACATCCGCGCCGAGTGATGGCGGGCGCGAAGCTCGACTACGACAGGATATTGGTGACCGGCGCCGCCGGTTACCTGGGCAAGCTCGTGCGCGGCAGCCTGCGTGGCCGCGTGCCCCATGTCCGGCTGACCGACATCGCACCGATGGCGCCCGCCGTCGGCGGTGAGGAACTCTATCCGTGCGATCTCGCGGATGCGGCCGGCATCACCCGCGCGCTCGAGGGCGTCGACGCCGTGGTCCATCTCGGCGCCAGCCTGAACGTCGACAACTGGCAGCAGACGCTCTCCATCAACATCGCCGGCACCTACAACGTGTTCGACGCCGCGCGGCGCGCGGGCGCGCGGCGGGTGGTCTATGCCAGCTCGCATCATGCCGTGGGCATGTATCCCACGTCGCAGCAGATCGGCATCGACGTGCCGATGCGCCCCGACAGTCTTTATGGTTTGAGCAAGTGCTTCGGCGAAGATCTCGCACGCTATTGCTGGGACAAGTTCGGCCTCGAAGCGGTGTGCCTACGCATCGGCTCAGCCAAGCCGGCGGCGGTCGAGCGACGCGAATACGCGACCTGGCTGAGCGAACCCGACTTCGAGCGCCTGCTGCTGGCATCGCTGTCGGCGCCCTCGGTCGGCTTCAGCGTGGTCTACGGCATGTCGGACAATGGCGAGGTCTGGTGGGACAATGCTGGCGCCGCGCATCTGGGCTTCCAGCCCTTCGACAAGGCAGTGCCGCCGGCGGGCGGTATTCCCGCGGCGCCGGACTATCCTCTGCAGGGCGGCAAGCGCGCGGCGCACGGAATGCTGGAAGGCGACGCGCGCCTTGGTGCCAAGCGATGAACGCCCGGCCCTCCGCGCGCAACGACGAGGATACGGCACTCGAGCTGCTGCGCTCGACATCGCTCGCGACGGTGATCCAGGAAAAGATCGAGCGCATGATCCTCGAGGGCGAGCTTGTCGCGGGACAGCACCTGAACGAACTCGCGCTCGCGCAATCGCTTGGCGTCAGCCGCAGCCCGGTGCGCGAGGCCTGCCGCAAGCTCGAGCAAGCAGGCCTGGTCGAGATCATCAACAATCGCGGCATGTTCGTGCGCCGCGTCGACCTTCAGCAGGCGCTCGACATCTACGCGATCCGCGGCGCACTGGCCGAACTGTCCGGGCAGCTGATCGCCCGACACGCGACCCCGGCGGACATTGCCGTTCTGCGCCAGCAGGTGGCGCAGATGGAGGCCACCGCGGAATCGGGCGATGCAACGACGTACTACCGGCAGAACCTGGCGTTCCACCAGCAGCTCGTCGAGTACACCCGCAGTGCCCGCCTGCTCGAGCTGTTCCTCGGCACCGACAAGGAGCTTCACCTCTACCGCCAGCGCAGCCTGGTCCAGCCGTCAGGTATGAACGTGTCCAACCAGGAGCATCGCGCCATCGTCGAGGCCATCGCGTCGGGCGACGAGGCCAAGGCCGGGGAGGCCTTCAAGCGCCACGTGCTCAACGGCCGCCAGCGTGCGGTCAACGCGGTCGGGCGCGACGACCCTCCGCGCCCGGCTTGAGCCGGCGGGCCGGGGTCCCTAGACTTCGACCATGGCTAGGAGATTGCACTCGACGCGACGCTGGCGGTCGCTGGTGCCGGCGACCGCGATGATCGCGCTCACGCTGGCGCTCGCCGTTCCCATCGCGCACACGGCCCTGGGCCGGGTCGGCGGATATGACGTGGCGAAGGCAGTCTGGAACGCCATCTGCCAGCCCAGCGAGGCCAAGTCGGTGGGCGTGGTGGCCGAGGCGCGCGCCATCTACCGGCCCGTTGTTCGTGCGTCGCTGGGCCCGCAGTCGCTGGGCCCGGTGGTTGCGGCGCCGATGGCCGCGTTTCCGGTTTCCACGGCGCCCGCGCCGCTGATCTCGCGCTGAGCCGCGGCGGCGGCCTGCCGTCGCCTAATAGCCTAATAGTATGTGTACGTGCCGACCTGTTGGCCCTGCCGCACGAGGCGGCGGCCCTCATCCCACGAGAGCCACAGCAGCTCGGCGTCGTCGTTGCCCTTCGGCCGGGCGAGCAGGAAGCGGGTCTCGCCCGCGACCACGGTGATGATCAGCTCGGTGCTCTCCTGCGTGCCGTAGGCCCTGAGGTCGTAGGGATCGGGCGGCAGGTCGAGGCGCATCCAGGAAGAGCCGGGCAGGCTGCCCACGGGCGTGCGGCTGCGGGTGATGCCGATGGCCGGCGCATCGGCCGGCGCCACGTCGCGGACGATGTAGACTGCCGCCATGCCGTCCTTGGCGACGGGGAAATTCGTGCCGTAGGCCTTGGTCTGCTCCGACTGGAGCCCTTGGCCCGGCTGGCAGGCACCGACCGACAGCGCCAGCAGAACGGCGCCCAGAAACTTCATCATGCAACGACCTCCGCCGCCAAGGTCCGACGGACCGGCGTCAGGGTCAAGCGGACCCGATCACGCAGCCCCGGCCGGCATCGCGCGCATCCGGCCGAGCGGTGACAGCACGATGACCAACGTCGAAAGGACGAAGGAGACGGCGATCAGGAACAGGGCCGCCTGCAGGCCGGCCTGCGCCGCGACGAAGCCGCCGGCCAGTGCGCCCAGCGGGCGGACGCCGTAGATCGCGGTCTGGACGGTCGCGTTGACCCGACCCATCAGCGGCGTCGGGGTCACGAGCTGGCGCACCGTGGTCTGGCAGATCAGCCACAGCATGGGACCGAAGCCCACCAGGAAGAAGCCGGCGGCCGACAGCAGGAAGCCGTTGCCCGTCGGCGCGGCGAGGAACAGCGCCGCGGCCACCACCGACACGGCGGGCCCGAAGATCAGCGTGACGAAGGGCGGCAGCTCGCGCGCGGCGATCGGCGCGACCAGGGCGCCCAGCACGAGGCCCGCGCCGTAAGCCGACTGGGCGAGGCCCATGCGCGCCGGATCGAGACCGAGCAGGCCGAGCGCCAGCGGCGCCCAGATCGCGAGCAGGGCGGTGAAGGCGAAGTTCCAGAAGATCGCACAGAGGCTGATGCCGCGCAGAAGCTCATGGCGGACGACGAAGGCCGTGCCGATGCGGATCGCTTCCGCTAGCGATGGCCGGGTGCCGCTCGCGGGTGCCGCGCCGCGCGGCAGGGCGAGCACGCAGCCCAGCGCCAGGGCGGCGCCGAGGGCAGCCAGGGCATAGCCCCAGGTCGGCGAGAGGTGCTGCGCCAGGAGACCGGCGGCGAACGGCGCCGCGAGGCTGACGAGGGCGCGGGCCAGCTCGAGCCGCGCGTTGGATTTCGGCAGGTCTTCGGAGCCGACCAGGCTCGGCAGCAGCGAGACCGAGGTAAGCACATAGACGACCGTGCCCGAGGCGCCCGCGATGGCGGCGAGGCCCAGCAGGAACACCAGTCCGGTCGCGGCCGCCGCGACCGCCACGATGGAGGCCAGCAGGCCGAGCGCCAGGGCGAGGATCAGCATGCGGCGGCGCGGGATACGGTCGATCCAGGCGCCGGCCGGCAGCGAGACCAGCAGCCAGGCGGCGCTTTGGGCCGCGACCAGCAGGCCGAGCACGTCGGGGCCGGCGCCCAGGACGAGGGTCGCGGTCAGCGGCAGGGTGGCGAGCGCCAGTTGGTCGGCGGCGTGGGTCCCGGCGGCGGCGCCGAGCAGGGCGGTGAAGGGCTTCATGATTGCCGTTCTATGACCGGCCGTTCGGGCTCTCTATCCGGCGGCGGCGCGCAATTCTGACGCTTGCCCGTGGCGGGGGATAACCGGCTAGAGTGGGCTCGTGTCTTAGCAAGGGAGGAAACAATGGCCGGACGGGTAGCAGTCGTGACGGGCGGAACGCGTGGCATCGGCGCCGCCATCTCCCGGATGCTGAAGGACAAGGGCTACAAGGTCGCCGCCACCTATGCCGGCAATGATGCTGCCGCGCAGGCGTTCAAGGCCGAGACCGGCATCGCCGTCTACAAGTTCGACGTCGGCGACTTTGCAGCCTGCCAGTCGGTGATCGCGCAGATCGAAAAGGACGTCGGACCGGTCGACGTGTTGGTGAACAACGCCGGCATCACGCGTGACTCCACGATGCGCCGCCTGACGCGCGACATGTGGGACGCCGTGATCGACACCAACCTCGGCTCCTGCTTCAACATGTCGAAGGCCGTGTGGGAAGGCATGAACACGCGCGGCTTCGGCCGCATCGTCAACATCGGCTCGATCAACGGCCAGGGCGGCCAGTACGGCCAGGTGAACTACGCTGCCGCCAAGTCGGGCATCCACGGCTTCACCAAGGCGCTTGCGCAGGAGGGTGCTTCCAAGGGCATCACCGTGAACGCCATCGCGCCGGGCTATACCGAGACCGACATGGTCGCGGCAGTGCCGGCCAACGTGCTGGAGAAGATCGTCGCCAAGATCCCGGTGGGTCGTCTCGGCAAGGCCGAGGAGATCGGCCGCGGCGTGATGTTCCTGATCGCCGACGATGCGGGCTTCATCACCGGCTCGACGCTGTCGATCAACGGCGGCCAGCACATGTATTGAGCGCCCGGGGAGGGCTAGGATGGGGCCGGCGGCGACGCCGGCCCTTTTTCGTTGGGAGACTCCATGGCCAAGCTTACCGAGTACAAGGACATGAACCCGCGGGCGAAGGCCGTCGTCGACGGGATCGCGACGGCGCGCGGCATCGATCCGGCCGGGATCAACAATGTGTGGAAGGCGCTGGCGCGCCACCCCGACACGATGGAGCGCTTCGCGGCCGAGATGAAGGCGGTGATGGCGCCGGGCAAGCTCGATGCGCTCACCAAGGAGATGATCTATCTCGCCGTCAGCCTCGCCAACCGATGCGACTATTGCACCGCCTCGCACGGCACCATGGCGCGCCAGAAAGGCATGAGCGAGGAAATGTTCGGAGAGCTCATGGCCGTGGTGCTCGCCGCACAGAAGGGCAACCAGATCGCGACCGCCTACCGTGTGCCGGTCGATGCGGCGTTCGAGGAGAAGTGACGATGCAGTCCGCCAATGCCGGCAAATGGGATGCGAACCTCTATCTCAAGTTCGCCGACCATCGCGTTCGTCCGGCACTCGACCTGATGGGGCGACTCGATCCGGCCAACGGCGCACGGCCGGGCCATGCGGTCTACGATCTCGGCTGCGGCGCGGGCAACATTTCGCGCATCCTGGCGGAGCGTTTCCCGACGGCGGAGATCGTGGGCATCGATTCGTCGGAGGAGATGCTGGCCAAGGCGCGCAGCCAGACGGCCGATCCGCGCATCTCCTTCTCCCTGGGTGACCTCGCGCATTTCAAGCCCGGGAAGCCGCCCGGTCTCCTCTACAGCAACGCCGCCTATCACTGGCTGGAGGGACATATCGACATGTTCCCCAGCCTGATGAAGCTGTTGCCCTCGGGTGGCCAGCTCGCGGTCCAGATGCCGCGCAACCACGAGGCGCCGTCGCACGCGTTGATGCGCACCGCGGCCGAGAGCGGCCCGTGGCGCGACAAGCTCGCCAGTGTGCGGACCATCCGCCCGGTTCTGGAGCCCGCGGCCTATTACGATGTGCTGAAGCCGCTCTGCTCGGAGCTGGAAGTGTGGGAGACGATCTACCAGCAGCCGCTCACGGGCAAGGATCCGGTGGCGCAGTTCACCTCCAGCACCGGCCTGCGTCCCTTCCTCGACCTGCTGGCCGAGCCCGAACGCACGCAGTTCTACGAGACCTACGCTGCTCTCACGGCCAAGGCCTATCCGACGCGGGCCGACGGCATCACGATCTTCCCGTTCCGCCGGCTCTTCATCGTGGCGCGTCGCGCATGATCCTGCGCCGCCTGCTCATCATCGCGCTGGTCGCGGTCGCCGCCTGTCATGGACGGGCAGGCATCGCGGCGCCGCAGT
Source organism: Reyranella sp. (assembly GCA_004296815.1). GTDB lineage: Bacteria > Pseudomonadota > Alphaproteobacteria > Reyranellales > Reyranellaceae > Reyranella. The sequence continues at coordinate 6,807 of SCVT01000141.1, forward strand.
CGATGGTCGCAGCGGCGCATCCCCAGGCGGTAGAAGCGGGGCTGGAGGTGCTGCGTCGCGGCGGCTCGGCCGTCGATGCAGCCATCGCCGTGCAGTTGATGCTGGGCGTCGTAGAGCCGCATGCGTCGGGCATCGGCGGCGGCGGCTTCCTGCTGCACTACGACGCCGCCTCGAAAGCCATCGTCGCCTATGACGGTCGCGAAGCCGCGCCGGTTGGGGCGACGCCGACCATGTTCCTCGATGCGTCGGGCAAGCCTCTCGGTTACGAGCAGGCCGTCGCGTCCGGCATTTCGGTCGGCGTGCCGGGCCTGCTCGCGATGCTGGAGGCCGCACACAAGGAGCACGGCAAGCTCAGCTGGGGCGAGCTGTTCGCACCGGCCATCGCCGCGGCGCGTGACGGCTTCGCGGTGTCGCCGCGGCTCGCGACCTGGCTCACGCGAATGCCGAGCCTGCGCGACGAGCCCGCAATCCGCGCGACCTATTTCAACGCCGATGGATCGGCGAAGAAGGTCGGTGATCGCGCCGCCAACCCCGAGCTCGCTGTCACAATGCAGGCGATCGCCGAGCAAGGCATCGGCGTCTTCTATCGCGGCGCCATCGCTGCCGAAATGATCGAACGCGTGCGTGGCCATGTCCGGCCGGGCACGCTCTCGCTCGCCGATCTCAGCGACTATCGCCCGATCAGGCGCGAGGCCGTGTGCGGTCCTTATCGCCTCTGGACGGTCTGCGGGATGCCGCCACCCTCGTCGGGTGGCATTGCGATCCTGCAAACGCTGACCTTGCTCGAGCCATTCGAGATCTGGCGCGACGCCTCCGACAGCCTGCGGTCGCTGCATCTCATCGCCGAGGCGAGCCGGTTGGCCTTTGCCGATCGCGACCGCTACGTCGGCGATCCGGCGTTCGTCGACGTGCCGGTCGCGGGGATGCTGTCTGCGGCCTATCTCGCGGAGCGCCGCAAGCTGATGTCGCCCGATCGCAGCATGGGCAAGATCGGCCCCGGCGTGCCGCCGGGCTATGTCGAGCGCGGCACAAGCCACATCAGCATCGTCGACCGCTGGGGCAATGCCGTCGCCTTCACCACGACCATCGAGGCGCCGTTCGGCGCGCAGATCATGGTGCGCGGCGTGCTGCTGAACAACGAACTGACCGACTTCTCGGCCGAGCCGGAAGCGAACGGCAGACCGATCGCCAACCGGGTCCAGTCGGGCAAGCGGCCCCGTTCGTCGATGTCGCCGACCCTCGTGCTCGACCGCGACGGCAGGCTGGTGGCGGCGCTGGGCTCGGCCGGCGGCTCGCGGATCATCGGCGATACGCTGCAGGCGCTGCTCGGCATGCTCGACTGGAACCTGTCGGCCGAGGCCTCACTCGCCCAGCCCCGGATCATCAACCGCAACGGCACGACGGAGCTGGAGCGCGATACTGCAGGGGCCACGCAGGCCGACGCCTTGCGCGGACTGGGCCATGAAGTACAAGTCCGCCGGCACGAAGGCGGATTGACCGCCATCCGGCGCACGGGGGACGGATGGCAGGGCGCCGCCGACCCGCGGCGCGACGGCGTCGCCCGAGGAGAGTAGGAATTGGCCCAGAAGAAGCTGCCCACCGTTCTGCTGCGCGCCGGCGAGGACCGTCGCGTGCGCGCCGGCCATCCTTGGGCCTTCTCCAATGAGATCCTGATGGATGCGGAGACCAAGGCATTGCCGCCGGGCACGCTCGCCACGCTGCGCGCGCCTGGGGGCGAGGCGCTGGCTCTCGTCACCTTCAACCCGCACTCCCTGATCGCCGCCCGCGTGCTCAGCACCAATCCGGAAGCGACGGTCGACGCCCTGTTCCTCGGCCGGCGTCTCACGCAGGCCGCCGCGCTGCGCGACCGCCTGGTCGGTGTGCCGTACTACCGCCTGATCCATGCCGAAGCCGACGGCCTGCCGGGCGTCATCATCGACCGCTTCGGCGATGCCTTCGTCGTGCAGGTCAACAGCGCCGGCATGGATGCGCTGACGCCGATCCTGCTCGAAGCGCTCGAGGCCGAGTTCAGTCCCAAGACGATCATCCTCAAGAACGACTCACCGGTGCGCGAGCTCGAAGGGCTGAAGCGCGAGGTCGTGGCGGCCAAGGGCGAGGCAGGAAGCATCGAGCTGGTCGAGAACGATGCACGGTTCGTGGCCGACCTGTCGGGCGGGCAGAAGACCGGCTGGTTCTACGACCAGCGCGACAACCGACGCTTCATGGCAGGGCTCGCGAAGGACGCGCGCGTCCTCGACGTCTACAGCTACAGCGGCGGCTTCGGCGTGCTGGCCGCGCAGCGCGGCGCCAAGTCCGTCACCTGCATCGATCGCTCGCAGCCTGCTCTCGACGCGGCCAAGCAGGCCGCTTCCCTGAATGGCGTCGACAAGATCGTGGGCTTCGAGAAGAGCGAGGCGTTCGAGGCGCTGGAGAAGCAGAAGAGCCGCGGCTACGACGTCGTGATCTGCGACCCGCCCGCCTTCGTGAAGAGTCGCAAGGATCTCAAGATCGGCGCCCAGGGCTATCGCAAGCTGGTGCGCATGGCTGCGCCGCTCGTCGCGAAGGGCGGCTTCTTCTTCGTGGCCTCATGCTCGCACCTCGTCGACACGCCGCTGTTCGCCGAGCAGGTCCGGCGCGGCCTGCGCGACGGCGAGCGCACGGGCCGCATCCTGCGCAGTTCCGGCGCCGCGCTCGACCATCCCGTGCATCCGGGCCTGCCGGAGACTGCCTACCTCAAGGCGATGGTGCTACAACTCGACTGATCTTTCGGGGGAGGGGACATGAAGAGGCCATCGCGTCGCAATCTGATCGCCGGTGCAGCTTTGGCCTTGATCGCCACCGAAGCATTCGCCCAGCCGGCCGGCGATCCCGCTCAGCTCGTCTCGATCATGGAGCGCTATGCGGCGGCGCTGCGCTCCAACAATGTCGAGGCCCTGGTCGCGCTCTACGCCTCGAACGGCGTCTTCATGCGCGAGGACATGCCGGCGGTCGTCGGGCGTGACGCCCTGCGTGCGGCTTACCGCCAGGTCTTCGCCACCCTAAAGGTCGATCTCGCCTTCGAGATCCAGGAAACGGAAGTGGCTGGCGACATGGCCTGGCTGCGCTCGACCTCGAAGGGCCGGATCAAGGTCCTGGCGACCGGCGCGGAATCGTCCAACTCATTCGGCGAGCTCGTGGTCTTCCGCCGTGAGCAGGGTGTGTGGCGGATCCGCAGCTACATGTATGCTTCGAATCAGCCTGGCGCGGGCACGCCGAAGTAGCGCCGACGGGGGAGAGGGCAATGACGAAATATCTGGCGCTGATCACGGCGCTGATCGCGACGCAGATGGTGGCCGCGTGTTCGATTCCGGAGCGCGCCCCGGCGGTGCCCCGCACCGACACCACGAAGGCCCTGCCGCTCGGCATTCCCAACGCGCGCTTCTACGCCGATGCCCCTCCTGGCCCAATGGTCGAGGAGGGCCTTCTTTCCGTCCGCCGCGAGATCGCCGCGCTCGGTCTCCCGCTTGACCTGCGATCGGTCGCCCGCCTGCCGCCTGCCCACTTCCTCGCCGTGTCGGGCGGCGGCGACAACGGCGCGTTCGGCGCCGGCCTGATCAACGGCTGGACGGAGCTCGGCACGCGGCCGTCGTTCAAGATCGTGACCGGAGTCAGCACGGGCGCGCTGATCGCGCCTTTTGCCTTCCTCGGGCCGGCCTATGACGGCGCTCTGCGTGACGTCTACACGACCATGACGCCCGAGAAGGTCTACAGGAAGAGGGGTATCCTGGCGGCGCTGTATGACGACGCCATGGCCGACACGACGCCGCTGTCGGAAGTGATCGCCCACTATGCCGACGAGAAGCTCCTGCAGGCGATCGCGGCGGAGTACCTGAAGGGCCGCCTGCTGATGATCGGCACGACCGATCTCGACTCGCAGCGGCCGGTGATCTGGAACATCGGGGCCATCGCCGCCAGCGGCAAGCCGGGGGCGCTCGATCTCTTCCGCCAGATCCTGCGCGCCTCGGCCGCGATCCCCGGCGCCTTCCAACCGGTGCTGATCGATGTCGAGGTCGACGGCAAGAAATACCAGGAGCTGCATGTCGACGGCGGCGCCATCGCCCAGCTCTTCCTCTATCCGCCGTCGATCGACGTCAGCCGGACCGGCCACCAGCGCACGCGGTACGCCTACATCATCCGCAACGCCCGTCTCGACCCGGACTATGCGATGGCCGAGCGCCGCACCATCACCATCGCCGGCAGGGCCATCGTCGCCATGCTGGCGGCCAGCGGCTACAACGACGTGCTGCGGACCTATTTCATCACGCAACGCGACAAGGTCGACTACAACCTCGCTTTCATCGGCACGGATTTTGAATCCCCGAAGGACGGCGAGTTCG
>SCVT01000142.1 GCA_004296815.1 Reyranella sp.
GCCCGGCTCGCATCGGCTGACAAGCCGGCGGGCTAGAGCCCGCTACGCCGGCCCCATTCCTACGCGGGTTCAGCGTCGCGCGCGGCCCACATCTTCTTGAAGGCGGGGCGGGCCTGGCAGGCAGCGAGCCAGGCCTTCACCTTGGGGTGAGCGTCGAACAGCTCGGGCGCGGCCTGGGCGTAGCGCACCACTTCGGCGGCGTTGATGTCGGCCACGGTGAAGCGACCGCCGACCAGCCAGCCGCTTGCCGACAGCGCCTTCTCGAGCACGGCGAACCGGCTCTTCAGCGCCTCGACCGCGGCATCGGCGATCTTGGGATCCTTGACGCCGCCCGGCGCGCCACCGACGCGGTGATAGAGGACGTTGATCGAGTGCGGCTCGACGCCGGTCGCGGCCCACAGCGTCCACGACGCCATCTCGCCTTCCTCGGCGAGGTTGGCCGGGCCGACCGGCTTGCCGTGCTTCTTGGCGAGATAGAGGTTGATGGCCAGCGACTCGTGCAGCACGACGCCGTCGTCGTCGACCGAGGGGATCAGGCCGTTGGGGTTGATCTTCAGGAACTCCGGCGACTGGGTGTGCATCATCCCGGCCGGCACGCTGCGGTAATGCTGGATCACCGGCACCTGCTTGAAGGGGATGCCGAGCTCCTCGGCCAGCCAGATGTTGCGCGAGGCGCGCGAGCGGTAGACGCCGTAGATCGTGAGCATTGACTTTTCCTACTTGTCCTACTATATTTCCTGTCGGGCAGGTGCGCCTCGTTCTTAGGCCTTCGGGGGGAGGAAAAGCGAATACAAAAATGCACGCTTCTGCCGCGCATCGATCGCATCCTGCTGCAGGGTGAAAGTCAGGCGATTACAATATGCTGCGGCCCGATCCGTGGGACATTCGACCTCCGCGGGTCGTGGAGGTCGGGAAAGCGGAAGGAGCCAGCATGCGAAGCCAGCAACGCCTGCAGCCGGTCAAGGACGCGAGCCATCTCTACGAGGTTGAGCGCCGGGCCTACCACCTCGAGCGACCGGGCTTCCGGATCGCCGAGCTGCAGCTTTCGAAGACGCAGACCGTGCCGTGGCACTTCCACAGCAACATCAGCGACACGTTCTATGTGCTGGAAGGCACGATGCGGCTCTTCCTGCAGAAGCCCAAGCAGGATGCGATCCTGAAGCCCGGCGACAGTTTCGTGGTCGAGGCGGGCAGGCCGCATCTCGTGACCAATGCCGGCGAGACCTCGCTCACCTTCCTGATCATGCAGGGCGTGGGCGAGTACGACTACGTTCCGCTGGTCTAGGGTGTAGGCCTAGGAGCTGAACTGCAGGCGCAGCTCGCGCTTCAGCACCTTGCCGGTGGCGTTGCGCGGGAGAGCGTCGACGAAGGCCACGGACTGCGGGACCTTGAACTTGGCGAGACGACCCAGGCAATGCTGGATCACCTCGCCTTCGGCCAGCGCCTGGTCGGGCTTGCGGACGATGATCGCCATGCCGACCTCGCCCCAGCGCTCGTTGGGCACGCCGATGATGGCGGCGTCGGCGACCTGCGGCAGCTGGAACAGGACGTTCTCGACCTCGGCGGGATACACGTTCTCGCCTCCCGAGATGTACATGTCCTTCCAGCGGTCTACGATATAGACGAAGCCCTCGTCGTCCTGGCGGGCCGCGTCGCCGGTGTGCAGCCAGCCGTCGGTGAAGCTCTTCCTGGTGGCGTCGGGATTGTTCCAGTAGCCCGGCGTGATGTTGGGGCCCTTGATCAGCAGCTCGCCGATGCCGCCCGTGGCGACGTCGCGGCCTTCGTCGTCGACGATGCGGATGGCGGTATGCATCATCGCGCGGCCGGCGGAACCGAGCTTCCGGATCGCATCGGCGGCATCGAGCATCGTGCCGGCAGGACTGGTCTCGGTCATGCCCCAGCCCTGCACCAAGGGCACGCCGCGCGCGGTCCAGGTCTCGAGGATCGCCAGAGCGCAGGGCGCGCCGCCCACGCCGGCGATATGGAGGCGGGAGAGATCGGCACCCTGGAACTTCGGGTGCTGCATCATGAACTGGTACGGCGCAGGCACGGCGAAGAAGTGGGTGATGCCGTAGGCCGGGTCGGAGATGTAGTCGAGTGCGAGACCGGGATCGAAGGTCCGCATGATCAGGATGGTGCCGCCGGCATGGAGGACCGGGTTGGCGTAGCAGTTGAGGCCGCCGGTGTGGAACAGCGGCAGCACGACGAGCTGAACGGTTTCGGGCGTGATCAGTGCGGGGATGCCGAGGTTCACGCAGTTCCAGAACACCATCCCGTGGGTGATGATCGCGCCCTTCGGGTGTCCGGTGGTGCCCGACGTGTACATCACCATGCCGATATCGTCGTGGCTCAGCGGCACGGGATCGGGCGCCTTGCCCGCGGCGGCGAGGGCGCGCTCGTAGCCGCTGTCGGGAGCGTCGTGATCGATCTCGAGCCTGGTCTTTGCCAGCGCCTTCGCCTGCTCGGCGAAGCTCCGGTCGTGGATCAGGAGCTTGGGTGCGGAGTCGCCCAGGATGTATTCGAGCTCAGGGATGGTGAGGCGCCAGTTGAGCGGCAGCATGATCGCGCCCAGCCGCCCGCAGGCGAACTGCAGCTCGAAATATTCGGCGCAGTTGGGCGCGAGCAGCGCCACGCGGTCGC
>SCVT01000143.1 GCA_004296815.1 Reyranella sp.
TGCTGGCCTCGAGGGCGTCCGCCGCCAGCTCCTTGCCCTTGTCGACCAGCTTCTCGCTGCCCGTGAGGACGGCGGAGCCGCCGATATACGCCGAGCGCGAGCCCATCGAGCCGACACCGCCCACGCGGTCGGAGTCGCCCATGGCGATCTCGATCTTCGACGGGTCGATACCGAGCAGTTCGGAAGCGAGCTGCGTGAAGCTGGTCTGCAGCCCCTGCCCCATGCCCTGCGTACCCATCCAGATGACGACCTTGCCGTCTTCCTTCACCTCGTAGTGCGCCATCTCGTTCATGACGTTGGCCGAAGTCCACTCGACGTAGGACGCCAGGCCGCGGCCGTAGAGCTTGCCGCGTTTCTGGGCGTCCGCCTTGCGCGCCTCGAAGCCCTTCCAGTCGGCTGCCTCGAGCGTCTTGGTCAGGAAGAGATCGAAGTCGCCGGAATCGTACTTCTCGCCCATCGCCGTCGTGTAGGGCATCTGCGAGGGCTTCACGAAGTTGCGCCGGCGCAGCTCGGCCGGATCCATGCCGATCTGGCGCGCCGCCGTGTCCATCAGGCGCTCGAGATTGAGGATGCATTCCGGCCGGCCGGCGCCGCGATAGGCACCGATCGTCGCCGAGTTGGTGATGACGCAGTTCAGCTTCAGGTCAACGACGGGAATGTCATAGGTGCCGGTCGTGACCTTCGGTCCGACGAAGAGCGGAATGACGACACCCGCGCGCGCCGGATAGGCGCCGATGTTGGCGAAGGCCTCGAGCCGCAGCGCCAGGATCCTGCCATCCTTGTCGAGCGCCAACGCCCCCTTGTGCAGCTGGTCGCGGCCGGCAGTCGTCGCCGCGAACTCCTCGCTGCGTTCGGCGCGCCACTTCACCGGGCGCTTCAGGACCTTGGCGATCCAGACCGCGACGGACTCGTCCGGCTGGATGCCGACCTTCATGCCGAACCCGCCGCCGATGTCGCGCACCAGCACGCGGATCTTGTCCTTCGGCATCTTGAGGATGACATCGGCCAGCGTGTCGCGCGTCACCGACGGGTTCTGGCTGCCGATGTGCACGATCAGCCGGTCGCCTTCCCATTCGGCCATGATCGCGCGCGGCTCCATCGCGTTGACGATCAGGCGCTGGTGCATGATGTCGAGCGACACGATATGCGCCGCGGCCTTGAAGGCCTCGTCGGCCTTGACGGCATCGCCGAAGCGGTTGAAGCCGACGAGATTGCCGGGAGCGCCTTTCCAGACCTGCGGCGCGCCGGGTTTCAGCGCGTCCTCGATGGTCGTGACGGACGGCAGAGGATCGTAGTCGACCTCGACCAGCTCGGCGGCGTCCTGCGCCTGTTCGCGGGTCTCGGCCACAACGGCCGCGACGGCTTCGCCGACATAGCGCACGGCCTCTGCGGCCAGCGACCGGCGCGGCGTCATCTCCGGCTTGCTTCCGTCGGCGTTGGGGAACATCGCTGGAAACGTGAACTCGCCCACGCCTTCCTTGGCCATATCGTCCCAGGTGTAGACGGCGACCACGCCGGCGGCCTTCTTAGCCTCAGTGGTGTCGATCTTGACGATTTTTGCATGGGCATGCGGGGAGCGAACGAGCACCACATGCACCTGGTTCGGCCGGGCGAGGTTGTCGGTGAAGCCACCGGTGCCGGTCAAAAGCCGGTCGTCCTCGACGCGCTTGATGTACTGAGCCTTGCCGAACACCGCCATACGCCACTCCTGCCGCTACAATCCGCCCTTGGGTGGGCGGACTATAGCGGCGAGGCGGCATCCGACAAGACAGCGTCTGGGATAGCTTCCGCGGCTATTTCGCGGCCGCTGCGGCGGCTCCCGCCATGGCCACTTCGGCATCCTGTGCGGAGGTCACGCCGGAGACACCGATGGCGCCCACGATCTTGCCATCGACGACGATCAGCACACCGCCTTCCAGCGGCATGACGCCAGGTACGGCCAGAAGGCGCAGACCGCCGCCGCCCTGGGCAACAACGTCTTGCAGGGCTTTTGTCGGCCGCTTCAGGTTGTTGGAGGTCACGGCCTTGCCGATGGCGATGTCGACGCTCGCATGTTGCGTATTGTCCATCTTCGAGAAGACGACGAGCTTGGATGAGCTGTCGACGATCGCGATGGCAACCGGCCAGTTGTTTTTCTTGGCTTCCGCTTCGGCCGCCGCGAGCGCTTTCTTGGCGGCATCGAGCCCAATTGCGGCGCCATAGGGCGGCGGGGTCTGGGCGAACGCGGTGAAGGGCAACGCAAAGAAGGCAGCCGCGAGGGCCGCGAGGACAAATCGGATCATGGCGTTTATCTCCCTGGTTCCGTCTCTTTGGACGGCTCCGGGACTATGGACGCGTTATCGCGGCCGCGCAGGACCGGCGGCGGTCACAACCCGGTGAGAAAGGGCCTAGTGCCTGAGGCTTGGCATCTCTGGCAGCGTCACGATGCGGATTCCCGCGGTTTCCAGGCCCTCGCGGACGGCCCGAGAAACCGTCACGGCGGTCGGTCCGTCGCCGTGCACGCAGATCGAATCGACCTGGCAGGGGATGCGCTTGCCCGACGTCGCATAGATCGCCTGCTCGTCGACCATGCGGCGGACATGGGCCACTGCCTGGGCAGGATCCTTGATCATCGAGTTGGCTTCCTTGCGCGGCGTCAGGAAACCGGCATCGGTGTAGGTACGGTCGGCAAACACCTCCTCCGCGACACGCAAGCCATGCTTGCGGGCAGCCTTGCCCTGCTCGGTGTTGGCTTGTGCCAGGAAGATAAGGTCGCGGTCGACGGCCTTGGTCGCCCGAGCGATCGCTTCCGACATGTCTGCGCTCTCCGCCGACATGTTGCCCATCATGCCGTGCGGCTTGATGTGCGTCACCTTGGCGCCGTGCAGCGCGGCGATCGCCTGCAGCGCACCGAGCTGATAGGCGATGTTGGCCTCGAGTTCCTTGGTAGTGAGGTTGATCGCGCGGCGGCCGAAGCCTTGCAGGTCGGCGAAACCCGGGTGGGCGCCGATCGAGACGCCGTTCTCGGCGCAGAGCCTCACCGTGTCCATCATCACCGTCGGGTCACTCGCATGGAAGCCACAGGCCACGTTCGCAGACTTCACGATCTTCAGGACCTCGGCATCGTTGCCCATCACCCATGGCCCGAAGCTCTCGCCCAGATCGGAGTTGATGTTGACGTGTCCGGCGTTTGTGGATGCGGCCATGGGAGACTCCCTCGATTCGAGGCGCTATCGTAGCAGATGTGAGCGTTCGGTACCTATCCTGCGGCGACACCGCCTTTACAGTCGAATTCGGCAACGAGATTTCGCCTGAGATCAACGGCCGGGTGATGGCCCTGCATACCGCCATCGGCCGTGCCCGCAGCGACGGCAAACTGGCCGGTGTCGTCGAGACCGTGCCCACGATGCGATCCCTCATGGTGACCTACGACCCTCTGGCGACGTCGCGGGCGGAGTTGCAGCCCAAGGTCGCCGCCTTGGTCGCGCAGGGCCCGGCAGCCGGCCTGAAGAGCCGCAAGCTGACCGTCCCCTGCTGCTATGACGATCCGGAATTCGCCCCCGACCTTGCCGAGGTCGCGGAGCGCACGAAGAAGACGCCCGAGCAGGTGATTGCGGCGCACCTCGCCTCGCCCTTCAAGGTTTATGTGCTGGGCTTCATGCCGGGCCTTGCCTATGTCGCGGGGCTCGAGCCGTCGCTTTTCCTGCCCCGCCGGACGCAGCCGCGGGTTCGCGTGCCGCGCTCGTCCGTCGCCATCGCGATGGACATGACCACCATCTACCCCTTCGAAAGCCCGGGTGGCTGGCACCTGATCGGCCGCACTCCGCTCTGGATGTTCGACCAGCGCCGCGAGCAACCGGTCTTCCTGGCGCCGGGCGATTCACTCAGCTTCCAGAGGGTCGACCGCAAAACCTACGACCGTATCGTACGCGACGTCGAGGCGGGCTCCTTCGACTGGGCCACGTTGGTGAAGTCGAAATGAGCGCCGCTCTGAAGGTTGTACGCGCCGGCCTGTTCGACACGCTGCAGGACCTCGGTCGTACTGGCTTCATGGCGCTGGGCATGCCGACGGCCGGCGCCATGGACCGCATCGGCCTCAGTCTCGCCAATGCGCTGGTCGGCAATCCGACGAATAGCGCTGGCATCGAGATTGGCGTCATGGGACCCGACCTGCTGGTCGATGCAGACAGCGTTCGCGTGGCGTTGACCGGCCCCTTGTCGCCTTCCCTGATCGAAGGTCCCGACGCACCGCCCAAGCCGCTCGAGACCGACCGCAGCCACCTCCTGAAGCGCGGTCAGGTGCTGCGCGTCGGCATGATCGACGGGTCGAGCACCGCCTATCTCGCGGTCGCCGGCGGCTTCGCCGTCTCGCCGTTCATGGGCAGCCTGTCGACCTACTCGCGCGCCGGCATCGGTGGCTTCGAGGGTCGCAAGCTCGCCGCGGGCGACGCCCTGCCGCTCGCGCGCGCCGCCGCGCCCGGCGGCGACGAGCGCAAGCTCGCCCAGCCTTTCGACTACGGCAGCGGTCCGGTGCGGGTCGTCTGGGGGCCGCAGGAAGAATATTTCAGCGCAGAAGGTAGGCAGACGTTCGTCTCACAGGAATATCGCGTGTCCAAGGAAGCAGACCGCATGGGCATCCGCTTCGAAGGACCTGTGATCGTGCACGCGACCAGCGTCCAGAAGGGTGGCGCCGACATCATTTCCGACGGTATCGGCCCCGGCGCCATCCAGGTGCCAGGCGCCGGATTGCCGATCGTGCTGCTGGCGGATCGCCAGACGGTGGGCGGCTATCCCAAGATCGCGACTGTCGCCTCGGTCGACCTGCCGCGGCTCGGCCGGATGCTACCCGGCCATGCCGTACGCTTCGCGCCGGTCACGGTCGAGGAAGCCGAAGCGCTGCGGCGCGACCAGGAAGCCCGCCTGCTACGCGCCATCGCGGGCTTCGTGACGGCACGGCCGCCGGGCGGCATCGACCTCGTCCGGCTCTACGAAGAGAACCTGATCGACGGCGTCGTCTACTAGTCGCTTTCCGCGGCGGCGCCGTCGAACGACATGCGCCCCGGCCCGGCGACGTAGAGCGCCAGAAGGCCGCCGGCGATCGCGATGTTCTTCAGGAAATGGAACATCTGCACCCGGTCCACGAAGTTCGCGTGGAACAACAGGGCGGTCACGACGCAAAAGCCGGCCAGCGCCAGCGACGCGAACCGCATCTGGAACCCGATGACCAGCAGCGCGGCGCCCAGGATCTCGACGAAGATCGCGACGGGCAGGAGCGTGCTCATGACACCGTGCTGGGCCATGAACAGGCCACTGTCGTCGTAGCCCGCGAACTTGCCCAGTCCCGACCACAGGAACAGGCCCGCCACCAGGCACCTCGCCACCAGCAGAACGCTACTGTTGCCCGTTTCGTCCATCGGCCGCGCTCCCTCGCTCCGGCGCTTTCAGTGTAGCCCCGTCGGCGGCGCATTGGTACGACACGGGACCATCGGAATTGAAACAACGGTACCGGGGAAAGACAGGATGAGCTGGCAACCGGAGATGGACGAACTGCGGCGGCGTCAGGAGCTGACGAAGCGCATGGGTGGTGCCGACAAGGTGAAGCGCCAGCACGACGGCGGCCGCCTCACCGTCCGCGAGCGCATCGAGCGGCTCCTCGACAAGGACTCCTTCCGCGAACTCGGCAGCGTCGCCGGCAAGGCTGAGTACGACGGACGCAACGACCTGACCGACCTGATGCCGGCCAATGTCGTAATGGGGCGCGGCAAGATCGACGGCCGTCCGGTGGCGGTCACCGGCGACGATTTCACGGTGCGCGGCGGCTCGGCAGACGCCACGATCAAGGAGAAATCCAACTTCGTCGAGCGCTACGCCAACCAGTACCGCGTTCCCGTCGTGCGCATGATCGAGGGATCCGGCGGCGGCGGATCGGTGAAGACCATCGAGACCACCGGCCGCGCCAACGTTCCCGGCGTGAGCGGCTGGGAGTGGGCGGTGCGCAACATGGGCACCGTGCCGACTGTCGGCTTGGGCCTGGGATCGGTCGCCGGCCTCGGCGCCGCCAGGCTCGCCGCGACGCACTATTCGGTGATGGTGAAGGAAGTCTCGGCAATGTTCGTTGCCGGCCCGCCGGTCGTGAATCGCCTGAGCCCCAGGCAGTTCGACAAGCAGGAACTCGGCGGCTGGGAGATCCAGCTCCGCGCCGGCGCCATCGACGAAGCGGTCGACAGCGAGGACGAGGCCTTCGCCGCCGCGCGCCGTTTCCTCTCCTACCTGCCCTCCTCGGTCTACGACGCCCCGCCGCGAGGGCCACAGACCGACGATCCGGCACGTCGGGAAGAGTCCCTCTTCGAGGCCATCCCGCGCGACATCCGCAAGGTCTATCGCATCCGGCCCATCGTCGAGAAGGTTGTGGATCAGGGCAGCTTCTTCGAGATGGGCAAGCTCTATGGTCGGTCGGTCGCCACAGGCCTTGCCCGCATCGACGGCTGGCCAGTCGCAGTGATGGCGAGCGACCCGATGTTCTACGGCGGCGGCTGGACGGCCGACGCCTGCCAGAAGGTGGCGCGCTTCCTCGATCTGGCGGAGACCTTCCATCTGCCGGTCGTCTACTTCTGCGACTGCCCCGGCTTCCTGATCGGCCTCGAGGCCGAGAAGAGCGGCGTCATCCGTCAGGGCGTCCGCGCGATGTCTGCGATGTTCCAGACGACCGTTCCCTGGTGCACCTTCATCATCCGCAACGCCTTCGGTGTCGCGGGTGCGGCACATCAGAATGGCGGGCGCATGAACTGGCGCTACGCCTGGCCGTCCGGCCGCTGGGGCTCGTTGCCGCTAGAGGGCGGCATCGAGGCCGCCTACCGCGCCGACATCGATGCCGCCGACGATCCCAAGGCCAAGATGGCCGAGATCGAGGAACGGCTGAATAAGCTCCGCTCGCCTTTCCGCAGTGCCGAGTCGTTCTGGATCGAGGAGATCATCGATCCGCGCGACACGCGCAAAATCCTCTGCGAGTTCGTCGAGATCGCCGCACCTGTACGTGGTTCCGGCCCCGCCACGATGTGGATGCGGCCTTAGCTAGCTACGCCAGCCGTATCCCTTGAGCTTCGGAAGCAGGCCGCAGGCCGGCTCGAATGGCGGGTTGCTGAGGTAGTCCTGGTCGGAAACCACATAAGCCTGGCCGGGCGTGCGGCTGACCAGCGCGCTCAACGCCGGATACGACCAGTCCTGGAAGAAGAGCTTGTTGGGCCAGTCGTGAAGCGGCAGCGTCTCAGCGCGCACAATGCCGCTGCGCTCGTTCACAACCGCCTGGAGGCGATCGAGGTATCCGCCCCAGAGTCGCGTGAGGGCCACGTCCGGAACCGCCGCAGCAAAAGTCAGCGCCGTCATTGTCAGCACCAGGCGTCTGGCGATCTCGGGCGGACGCACCGCCGCGAAGACCGCGGGCGGGTCACGGCGCGCGACCTGGGCCCACATGCCGGCGAGCAGGGCGGCCAACAGGATTCCGGCGGCCTGCCGAGCCACATAGTGCGAAGGCGGATAGAGGATCGACGGCGGATGAACGTCGCGCCACCAAGGCGATATCGCCAGCAGCACGACGATCGTGGCCATGACGTAAAGCGGGCCACGGCCCTGCAACCAGACCGGCCGGCGCATGCCCCGGATCGCACAGATCAGGAATCCCGAGAGCGGGATGGCGAACTGCATGTTCTGCCAGAAGTCGACGCTGGTCGAGCGCACCTTCATGAAGTGCGGATGATCCCAGTAGTCGAAGATGGTGGCGGCGGAAACGATCGCAGCCCCCGCAAAGGCCAACGAGGAAAGGACGCCCAACGTTCTCACGACCACGTCGTCGCTGCGCCTGGTCGACCACAGGATCACGGCCGCGACCAGTGGGCCGAGATAGATCATGGCCTCGTAGGATCTCAGGCAAAGAGCGCCGAAGACCAGCAAAAGCGCGGCATCGCCGCGGCTCCTGCCTTCGCCGGTGACTGCCACGGCGACAGCCGCCGTCACGCAGGCAAAAGCCACGTTGTATTCGCCGACGATGAAGAACGAGGTCGGCAGATAGATGGTGGCGACGACGGCAAGAACCGCGGCCAGCAGGATCGGGTCCCGGCGCACGCGCACCAATGCGAAATGGTAGAAGGCCGTAGGCAACGCGAAGAGCGTGGCTGAATAGACGATGGCCAGCACGCCGGTGTCTCGCACGCCCCACTCGACCGCGATCAGAACCGGCACCTGCGTCAGCCAGTCGACATGCGCTCGCGCCGCGTAGAAGTCATGGAAGCGCCCGTGGTCCAGCAAGTTGACGAGAAAGGACGCACCATCCCAGAACAGCGCACGCGACGCCCACGCGTTGTGGACCGCCAGTGCCCAGAGCAGGGCAGCTACGGCGATGCAGATGGCGCCCTGCGATGGTCCGCGCACGCTAGTCGCGCCAGATGTAGAGGCCGAGCGGATACGGTTCCGTCGGCGGGAACGGCTGCCAATCGTTGAAATCTCGCGGTGGCGCGATAATTCCGTCACCGCGTTTCGCGCGCAGGGCGAGGCTTTGGCTGGGCAGGATCCAGGACTCGACCAACATCGCCAGCGGTGGCTTCGAAAGGGGCGTATTTTCGTAGGCGATGACGCCGGGCTGATTCCGTACCGTGGTGCGCACCGTCTGAAGGTAGCTGCGCCACTCGAGCGTCAGGTACGCGTCGGACGGAACGACCGCGAGGACCATGAGGCAGCCGAAGGCGAGCAACCTCCGCGCGGCAGCCGGCTTGCGCAGTTCCTTGAACATGCGGATCCGCTCCCCGAGCGGCGACTTGTAGATCCAGATGACTATGACGATCGTCGCGATCACCAATCCGGCGATGCTGCGTGCGGTGTACTGCGACTTGGCATGCGGCCGCACGAGCGTGTCACTCAGCACCAGGAGCGGCGAGAGGACCAGCAGCACGAGGAAGAAGCCGGCCACCACGTAGGGCTTGCGCGTGGCGAGGTCGGCCGGGCGGACGATCGCCCAAATGAAGATCACCAGGGCGGCGAGGAGCGTCAGGTCGAACTGCACATTCTGCCAGGCATCCAGCACGGTTGCCGCGGTCCGGCTGAGATGATCCTCGGAGAACGGATGGATCAGGGAGTTGGCGGCGACGATCATGCCTCCCATGAACAGGCATGCCGCGAGCAAGTGCAGAAGCGTCGCGATCTTGGGACGTTCGCTGGCGCGCCAGATGCACCAGCAGATCATGATCGCGAGCAGCGGGCCGAAGTACAGCATGACCTCGTAAGTGCGCACGGCAAGCGCGCCAGCAGCCACCAGAAAGGCCCCGTCGGCGATGGACAGCCGTTCGACCGTCATCAACCGGACCGTGACCGTGATCGCGATCGCGAAAGCCGTATTGTATTCGCCGACGATGAAGAACGACGTCGTCATGAAGACGATACCGATCGCCGCCATCACCGTCGCCAGCAGGAGCGGGTCGTGCCTGACCCGCATCAGAGCGAGATGGTAGAAGGCGGTGGGCAGCGCGAAGAGGCCCAGCGACAGAAGCTGCGCCAGAAAATGCAGGTCGGTGACGCCCAGGAAGACCGCGGTTATGACCGGTATCTGCCCCAGGACCATGGCGAAGAGCCGCGGGTCGTAGAAATCGAAGAACCACTGGCGCCGGGCGATCTGCACGAGGAATGCCGATCCGTCGACAAAGAGTCCCCGGCACTCCCAGCTATGCCAGAGCACCAGGATCCAGAGCAGGCCGACAGTCGTCCTGTATGCTACTGTAGTTGTTGGCATTTCCCCGCGAGCGGGCTCTACAGGACCGCTGCTGCAGGCGCAAGCGCTGACGGCTTGCAGCGTCGATGGGGCGCTGTTAGCAAGGCGCCGCAAGCGAGGGTCCAGGATGCTCAGTTGGGAGAAAATCGACGCGATTCCGGGCTGGTTCATGTTCCAGTCCTATTGCGTCTGGCGTGCCCTGCTCGATCAGCAGGCCGGGGTTTCCGGCGATTTGTTCGAGATCGGCGTGTGGCGCGGCCGTTCCGCCTCGGTGCTCGCAGCCTATCGAAAGGGCAACGAGAAACTCTACCTCTGTGATCTGCGCCTCGACGAGCAGGCGGTCCGGCGTTCGATCGAGTCCACGGGCGGCCAGCCGGCCAACATCGTCCCCCTGTCGGGGCCCTCCGCCGACCTGCCTGCCAAGCTCGACCTGCAGGCCATGCACCAGTCGGTTCGATGGTTCCACATCGATGGCGAGCACACCGGCACGGCCGTCTACCGCGAGCTCGAATTCGCCAACCGCATCGTGAACACCGACGGCATCGTGGTGATCGACGACTTCTTTTCGCCCCGTTACCCGGCAAACACGACAGAGGTCATTCGCTACCTCGAGAAGAATCCCTTCCACTTCCGGCTGCTCGCCGTCGGCTTCAACAAGGGCTACCTGTGCCGGCCCGAGAGCCTGCCGCGCTACATGGACTTCATGGCGTCCGGAATGTCGCGCAGCCTGCAGGGCTACGGCGCCAAGACGACGATCTTCAAGACGACCGGGCCCTGGGACACGGATGCCGTCGGCATCACCGACTATGTCGATGACGCCGGTGCCATTGCCGGCCCCGACAACGAGCCCCAGCGCTGGCACATGATGCGGACCCGCCATGTCTGGGGCCCGCTGCGTCATCTGCAGAACGGCTGGCGGATGCTGCGCCGCGGCTAGGCCGCCGACGCCAGTTTGATCTGCTCGTCGAGATCGTCGGCGATGAAGTGGCGGACAACCTCGTCGAGATCCTTGTCGGTCTCGAAGCCGAGCTTGCGCGAACGCGCCGAATCGATTCCCTGAGGCCAGCCGTCGCAGATCTTCTGGATCGCCGGATCGTGCTGCCAAACCACCTTGCCGACCTTGCGGTTCCCGGCGTGGCGGCCGACCGCCTGCTCAAGTTCCTTCGCCGTGACGTTGATGCCGTTGAGCAGGAGCGTGCGGCCCGGCCCGAACGCGTCGGGGGACAGGTCGTGGAGGCGCATGAACGCATCGACCGTCTTCCTCGGGCTGAGCACGACCATGATCGTCCCGGCCGTCACGGGGCAGACGACGTCGACGCCGGTCAGCGGCTCGCGCACCACCGAACTGGCCCAGGTCGAGGCGGCCTTGTTGGGGAGGCCGGTACGGACGCAGAT
>SCVT01000144.1 GCA_004296815.1 Reyranella sp.
GGTTGTGCCGAGGAAGAAGCTGTTCGCTGCCGTTCGGCGCCTTCGGGCTGACCCGTAGCGGCGTCTAGATATTCGCGCGGGAGTAGCCGCGACTCTTGACTTCATCGTGACTGAAGCGCTCCAATAGCACACGCGTTCACAGGGTGGCGGCTACGACGTGGCTCGCTTGGCGCGGGGTGTTCACGTGCGGATCCTTCTGGTCGAGGACGACGACGACCTTCGGACGGAGATTCGCGAGTACCTGCACCGTCGAGGCCATGAGGTCACGGCATGCGGGTCACTCGGCGATGCGCGCGCGGCTGTGTGTCAGCTGATCGCTGCTGAGACTTTGCCTGAAGCCACGGTTTGCGACGTCAACCTTCCCGACGGCAATGGCGTTGATTTCTACATGACCACCGCCTCGAGATTGCCGAGCAGCCGATGGATCCTGATGTCGGGCGCCCACGACCACGGGCGCACGAGCCAGTTGGCCGAAGCCACGGACGGCCGACCGCAGTGCATCATCATCGAAAAGCCGGTATCTCTCAGGGTGCTGCATGCCGCGCTCGGCTAGAAGCGTCTAACGCCGCGATCCGGGAAAGACCGTCGACGATGAGCAGCCGCCAGAAGACGGGAGAAGACGACCGTCCGACGTCGACCGAGCCGTCGGCAGATCGCGCCGGCACCGACAGGGTCCTGCGGCACTTCATAACCGGCGTGCCCGACTACGCGATCTTCACGCTCGACGTCGACGGGCGCGTCGCCGACTGGAACGAGGGCGCCCGCACCATGACGGGCTACGCGGCGGCCGAGATCACCGGCCAGCCCTGCTCCATCTTCTACACCCGGCAGGATGTCGAGGCCGGCCTCCCGGCCGAAGGCCTGAGGCGCGCCCGGGAGGACGGCCGCTACGAGACTCGCGGCCTGCGCCTGCGGCGCGACGGCAGCCTCTTCGTCGCCGAGACGACCCTCACGGCCGTTCGCGACGAGGGCGGCAAGCTTCTCGGCTACGGCGCCATCACGCGCGACATCAGCGAACGGGCCGCGCTGCACGACCGGCTGAGCGCCAGCGAACAGCGGCTGCGCTCGCTGGTCGACACCGTCCTCGACACGCTGGTGGACGGGCTCGTCATCATCGATCGCACCGGCACCATCCAGGTCTTCAACCGCGCCTGCGAGACGCTGTTCGGCTACACCGCCGCCGAAGCCGTCGGACAGAACGTCAAGATGCTGATGCCGTCGGCGTTCGAGCGGGAACACGACCGCTACCTCAAGAGCTATCTCGACACCGGCATCCGCAAGATCATCGGCCAGCCGCGGGAAGTGCCGGGGCGCCGCAAGGACGGCTCGACCTTTCCCATGCACATCGCCGTCGGCGAGACGCTGAGCGGCGGCGAGCCGATCTATGTCGGCGTCATCCACGACCTCACCGAGCGCAACCGCACGGAGAGCGAGCTGCGCCAGGCCCAGAAGATGGAGGCGCTCGGCCAGCTCACCGGCGGGATCGCGCACGACTTCAACAACATCCTGATGGTGATCCTGGCCAACGTCGACACGATCCTCGAGGACGAGGGCGCGGCGCCGGCGATCCGCGAGCGGACGGGCCAGATCGACCGCGCGGCGCAGCGCGCCGCCGAGCTCACGCGCCAGCTCCTCGCCTTCTCGCGCAAGCAGCCCCTGCAGCCGCGGGCGACCAACCTCAACGACATCGTCGCCGCCACGGTCCGCCTGATCCGCCGCACGCTGAGCGAAGCCATCACGGTCGAGACCGTCCTCACGCCGGAGCTGTGGACGGCCAACGTCGACCCGACCCAGCTCGAATCGGCCCTCGTCAATCTCTGCATCAACGCCCGCGACGCCATGCCGGGCGGCGGCAGGCTCGTGCTGGCGACCGCCAACGCGACGCTCGACGAAAGCTACGCCGCAGCCAACCCCGACGCCGCTCCCGGTGCTTACGTCCTCGTCTCCATCACCGATACCGGCACGGGCATTGCGCCGGAGAACCTCGACAAGGTCTTCGAGCCGTTCTTCACGACCAAGGAGGTCGGACGCGGCACCGGCCTGGGTCTTTCGATGGTCTACGGCTTCATCAAGCAGTCGCAGGGACACATCAGGATCGAGAGCGAGCTGGGCCACGGCACCACGATCAGGCTCCATCTGCCGCGCCTCGAAGGTACGTCGGGCGATGCGCCGGCGCCGGCACGCGACGCCGCCCTGGCGGGCGGCAACGAGCGCATCCTGGTCGTCGAGGACGATACGCAAGTGCGCAACGGTGTCGTCCGCCAGCTCAGGAGCCTGGGCTACGCGGTCGATGAAGCAGCCGACGGCACAGCCGGTCTCGCCGCCTTCGCCGCGGCTTCCCCGCCCTACGACCTGCTGCTGACGGACGTGGTCATGCCCGGTGCGCTCGGCGGCAAGTCCCTGGCCGACGAGGTCGAACGGCGCTGGCCGGGCACGCCGGTCGTCTTCATGTCGGGCTACACCGAGGAGGCGATCACCCATCAGGGCCGACTCGAGCCCGGCGTCCACCTGCTTGCCAAGCCGTTCCGCAAGCGCGACCTTGCGAGGATGATCCGGGCTGTCCTGACACGAAGGGGTTAGCCATGGCTGTCGATCGCAGGTCGGTGCTGGCGGGCGCCGTCGCACTGGCCGCCGCGATTCCGTTCGAAGCGCAGACGCAGAGGCCACCCGAGGCGCGCAAGGTGCTTCGCCTGCAGACGCGGCAGATCGAGGTCGCCGGCAAGGCCGCGACGCGTTACGGCGTGGCGCAGGCGTCCGGCGCCTACGGCCTCACGCTCGACGAGGGCGACACGTTCGACGTGCGAGTCGAGAACCGGCTGCGCGTACCCTCGGGGCTGCACTGGCACGGCCTCACGCCGCCCTGGCGGCAGGACGGCGTGCCCTACATCTCGGCGCCGCCCATCGCGGCGGGAGGAGCCGCCGACTACAGCTTCCCGGCGCGGCCGGCCGGCACACGCTGGATGCACTCGCACTTCGGCCTGCAGGAACAGGACCTGCTGGCAGCACCTCTGATCGTGCGCGAGACCTCCGCGATCCAGAGCGGCCTGCAGGAGGTCGTCGCGCTGTTCGAGGATTTCTCCTGGACGCCGCCGGAGACGATCCTCGCCGGTCTGCGCAAGCCCAAGCCCATGGTCATGAACATGGGCCGCGGCGCGTCTGGCGGAATGCGGATGTCAGGCCCCGACCTCAACGACGTCGAGTACGACGCCTTCCTGGCCAACGACCGTACGGTGGCGGATCCCGCCGTCTTCGATGTCGGCCGCGGCGCCGAGGTGAGGCTGCGACTCATCAACGGCTCGGCCTCGTCGAATTTCATTATCTATCTCGGCGGGACCGAAGGAACGCTGCTCACCGTCGACGGCAATCCGGTGCAGCCGCAGAAGATGCGGCAGGTCCCGCTCGCCACGGCGCAGCGCGCCGACATCGTCGTGCGTCTGCCGCCCGATGGCAGCGCTCTGCCCATCCTGGCGCTGGCCGAAGGCCGCGTCCTGCGGGCGGGCTTCGTCCTGCGTCCGCCAGGTGCCCCCGTCACCAGGATCCCGGATCGAGCCGACATGGCGACCGCCGCGCTGTCGCTCGAAGTCGAGAAGACTTTGCGCGCAACATCGCCTCTCCCTGCGCGAAAGATCGACCGCTCGGTACCGGTCGACCTCGTCGGCACCATGGCGGGCTACAGCTGGGGGATGCAGGTCCATGGCATGGCGGGCGTGCCCGTCACCGTGGATCGCGGCGAGAGGGTCGAACTCGTGATGCGCAACACCACGATGATGGCGCATCCGATGCATCTGCACGGCCACAATTTCCAGGTGACGGAGATCGACGGCGAGAAGCTCGCCGGCGCGGTGCGCGACACCGTGCTGGTGCCGCCGATGATGACGGTGAAAGTGGTCTTCGACGCCGACAATCCGGGCCTGTGGCCCTACCACTGCCACAACCTCTATCACATGGCCGCCGGCATGTTCACGACGGTGGTCTATCGCGGATTCAGCTAGCGCTCACCAGCGCGAGCTCATGAACTCCCGGACCGCGTCGGCCGAGGCCCTGGCGTAGCCGCCCCTGCGGCTGACCACGGCGCCCGTGTGGCGGCGCAGGTCCAGCGCCATCTCGGCCGCCTTGGCCGCCACCGCGATGCCGTTCATCACCGGCGCGCCGTCGATCGCGAAGCCGCTCTCGCGCGAGAACAGCAGCATCGGCAACCCGCCCGCCGGGATCACGACCTCGGCGCCCGCGGCGACCAGCGGGCGCACCTGGTCGACGAACTCGCGGCGCACCTCGGCGTAGGTCGCTTCCTCGGTGAACGCCTTCATGAAACGCGGCAGGTCCATCTGCAGGGCGCGCACGCCCGCGAAGCGATGATCGAACCCGTGGGCGCGCACCTGGCGCTCGTGCCAGTCGATGAACAGCGGATCGATCGTGACGAGGCCGAACTTCCGTCCCATCGAGAGGGCATGCAGCATCGCCGCTTCGCCGAGGCCGATCACGGGGATGTCGACGGCGCCCCGGATCTCCAGCAGGCCGGGCTCCTGGAAGTGGCCGATCACGAACGCATCGTAGCCGGCGCGCTCGGCGTCGACGGCATGGCGGATCGTCTGGACCGCGCAGCGCAGCTCGGTCAGCGGATGGAAATGGCGGTCCGGCGGATCGAGCCCATGGACCTCGAAGCTGAACCCCGGCCCGGCAACGCGATCGAGCTCGGCCTGGAGACGGCCCATATAGGCCGCCTGCTCCACCGGATGAACGAAGCTCTGGTACCAGACCCGCGTCGCCGTCTTGTCCGTCATGCCCCCGCCCAGAGTTTCATCAGAGGGCCGCTCTTCCCTGCGACAGGGTCCATCTCCGGCAGCGGCACCGCCGCCACGTTGCGCTCCGCGGCCGCGAAGTCGATCTGCCCCGGCCGTTTCTGGTCGAAGCGGCCGTTGCGCGGATAGGCGCCGATCACGAGCAGGTCGGCGCTGGCGTCGAGCCGCTTGTGGCCGACGCCGGCCGGCAGCACGACCACGTCGCCCGCGGCCACGTCGAGGGCGCGGCCCGACGCGCCGCCGAACTCGACCTTGGCGCGGCCGGCGGCGATGCCCAGCACCTCATGCGTGCCGGTGTGGAAGTGCAGGAACGGGTAGATGCCGTTGCGCCATCCGTCGGCCCAGCCGTGGGCGGCGAAGGTCCGCTCGAACCATGTCGCCGGATCGCGCTCGCCGGCCGGCGGCACGACCGCGCGATAGACGAGCAGCGGCAGCCGCGGATTGTTCGGTGTCTCGCCGTCTCCGGCGAAGCGGAATGCCAAGGGTTCGGGCGCGTTCATGACAAACGTCAGTATATCGCAAAATAAAAGCCCCAACGCCGTTTCCGGCGTGGGGCCAGGCTTCGGTGGCCATTACATCCGTGGCTCACCTCCGCAGGCGCTTCGCGATCGATCGACCGCTGACACCTACCCAATATGGGGTGTCCCGGCGGGCTTTCAAGGGGTCAGAGCGGCGGCAGCGCGTGACGCAGCGGTGCGCTGGATACCTGCATCAGCCCATCGAACGGCTGGCCCAGCTCCAGGATGAGGTAGATCGCGCTCGCCGCCGACAGGGCACAGAAGAACAGGACCGTGAGCAGGGTCCTGTTGGCATCCGACGACATGGCGAAGGTGCAGAAGATGAAGCACAGCCAGAGCACGAGCACGAAGACGAACGGCTTCGACATCGAATCCGTCGGGTGGGCGTAGAGCGTGAGCTGGATCTGCGCCAGCGCCGACCCCACCGCTGCGGCGCGCGCCTGCAGCGTGCTCTGCAGCACGTTGTTGGGGGTCATGTGGCGGAGCCGCGCGATGGTCTGCGCCTCCAGCGTGGACGACGGCGCCATCGACGGAGCGGCGACCCCCGCCTCGGGCCAGATCGCCTTGACCATGGTGGCGACGTCCTGGCGCAGCGCCTGACGGAGCACCGTGCCCTCCTCGCCATAGTCCTTGAGCAGGCGATCGAGCTCGATGACACCGGCCGTAAGCTGGCCGATCTGGCTGTTGGTGGCCTCGAAGGAGGCGCGCGTCGAGGCGAACAGAAGGGCGATCACCAGCGCCGACATGGTGGCGATGAGCGCAGTCGCCAGCTTGATGACGTCCTTTGAATCCCCGTTGAGGTGTCGCTCCGGCAGGCGATGGCGCAGCCAGACGCCGAAACCGATGCTCAACAGGATCAGGCCGAACGCGATGAGGGCAATGGCTACGGCGCTCAAACTCTTCCACCTCGTCCCGGATCGACCCGTGCGGCTAGTATAGCCGGGCATGAGCATACCGGGCACACCTTACCAAACCGTTTCACCCGACTACTTCGCCAAGCGCAGCCTGCGCCGATACGCCGGCGTCTTCTCGCTCTGGGCACTCGCCGTCGGGGCCGTCATCTCCGGCCACTATTCCGGCTGGAACCTCGGCCTGATGGCCGGCGGCTGGGGCGGCTACGCGCTGGCGGCCGTCGTCATCGGGGTCATGTACCTCGGCCTCGT
>SCVT01000145.1 GCA_004296815.1 Reyranella sp.
CACCTGATGCGGCGATGACGTGCCGGGCGCGGCCGCGCTCGAAACGGTCGGCGAGGTCGACGGGCGTCAGCAGCGTGGTCGCGGGAATGACCACGGCGCCGAGCTTCATGGCGGCGAGCATCACTTCCCAGAGTGGCGCCACGTTGCCCAGCATCAGCAGCATGCGGTCGCCGCGCTTCACGCCGAGCGCGCGCAGGCCGTTGGCGACGCGGTTGGAGCGCTCCGACAGCTCGGCGAAGGTGAGGCTCGCCGCACCGTCGCCAACGATGGTGAGGGCGGGGCGGTTCGCCAGCTCGCCGCGCGCCAGTTCCGCGTCGAACCAGTCCAGCGCCCAGTTGAAGCGCTCGATCTGCGGCCAGCGGAAGTCGCGGTAGGCCGCGTCGTAGTCGCCGCGCCTCGCCAACAGGAATTCACGCGCCTGCTTGTACGCCTCGATACTCATCTGCCGCCTCGTTTGCTTCCGCCCTTTCATGATCTTGGGCATGGGCGTAGGTTAGGGGCAACAAGAAGAAAGAACCGGCCCCCTTGGTTGTCGAACCCCTGATCGTCGCGCTGCTGCTGGCCGCAGCCCTCATGCACGCGACCTGGAATGCCATCCTGAAGTCCGACAGCTCGGACCGGCTGGCGACGTTCGGCGTCATCATGACGACCGGCACGGTGATGGGGCTCTGCGTCGTGCCCTTCGTGCCGATGATACTTCCCGAGGCGTGGAAGTTCCTCTTCGCGTCGGTCGCGATCCACATGCTCTACTATTTTTTCCTGCTGAAGGCGTATTCCTACGGCGACCTCAGCCACACCTATCCGATCGCGCGCGGCCTCGGGCCGCTGCTGGTGGCGCTCGTCTCCGGCCGCATGATCGGCGAGCATCTGCGCTCGCAGGACATCGTGGGCGTCGTGCTGCTTAGCTTCGGCCTGGTGGCGCTCGCCATGCCGCTGAAGAACGTGGTGCCGAAACCCGGCAGCCGGCACGGCCTCGCCACGCTGTTCGCCGTGCTCACGGGCATCACCATCGCGGGCTACATCATCGCCGACGGGCTGGGCGTGCGCGCCGCGGGGCCGACGGTCGAGCACCGCATCTCCTACATCGCCTGGCTCTGCGTGCTGGAAGGACCGTGGCTGCTGGTGCTCGCTTTCTACAAGCGGCCCGACACGGTGTGGGCGCACCTCAAGCAGACCTGGTACCGGGGCGTGATGGGCGGCGTGGTCGCCAACGTGGGCTACGGCATCGCGATCTACGCGCTGGTGCTGGGACCGATGGCCCATGTGGCAGCGCTGCGCGAGACCTCTGTCCTGTTCGGGGCGCTGATCGGCACGTTACTGCTCGGCGAACCCTTCGGCATGAGGAGAGTGGCTGCGGCCGCCGTCATCGTGATCGGCCTCGTCCTGATGAACGGGCCTCAGCTCGTCTGAGATTTCAGCTCCACGTCGATGCGGGAAAGGCGATCGAGCAGCTTCCAACGCGCGCGGATCGGCCACCAGCCATAGAGGAAGACATCCAGCGGCCCCCACATCGCGACCCAGCCGACGATCAGCAGGCCTTCGGAGAGTATGTGAGCGACCGTCGATGGCATGGACAGGAGCAGGTTGCGACCGACGAGGCAGGCGGCGAGGAATGCCAGCCCGACAACCAGGCTGACCCGGCCGCGCCACCACATGTTCCGCAGGCTGCGATTCTCGCTGTCGCGGCGCAGTTCGAAGTGGTGGCGGATCGAAGGGCCGATGTGGTCGGCCTCTTGCTTTGCAAGTTCCGATGGCGGCAGCATCACCACGAGTCGGATTGGGCGTGGCCCGGCATCCTCGGCAGAACCGACGATGTAGGCATCGGCCGCAGCTTCCAGTTCCTTTTCTCGGAAGGGTGCCGGGTCAAGCGAGTTGTAGAGCCGCGAGATGCGATCCAGCCGCAACTCGACTGCGACGGTGGGGTCCTTGTCTCTGTCACTGTTCGCTGTCATGGCTCGCCCGTCATTGTCGGCGAGGGGATTGAACCGTGTCCACCCGCAACCTCGACAGGCTGATGAACCCGGGCTCGATCGTGGCGATCGGCGCCAGCGCGCGGCCCGGTTCGGTCGGCGAGGCCGTCACGCGCAATCTGCTGGCGGGCGGCTTCCAGGGCGACATCCATCTCGTCAACAAGAAGGGCGGCACCATCGAGGGCCGCACGGTCTTCAGGCGCGTCGGCGACCTGCCCGAGACGCCCGATCTCGCCGTCATCATGACACCGGCCGAGACGATCCCCGGGCTGATCGTGGCGCTGGGCGAGAAGGGCACGCGGGCGGTCGTCGTGATCAGCGCCGGCCCCGGTGACGGGCCTGATGCCGCGTCGGTCAACGCGCGCTGGCGGCAGCGCCTGCTGCGCGCGGCGCGCCCCTACCTGATGCGCATCGTGGGACCGAACTGCATCGGCTATGCCATGCCGCGGCTCGGCCTCAACGCGAGCTTCGGGCCGACGCATCTCAAGGCCGGCCGCATCGCCGCGATCGCCCAGTCGGGTGCGGTGCTGGCGGGGCTCGCCGACTGGGGCGTGGCACAGGGCATCGGCTTCTCGCACCTGATCTCGATGGGCGACATGGCCGACGTCGATTTCGGCGACATGCTCGACATGCTGGCGCGCGACTACGAGACGCGGGCGGTGCTGATGTACGTCGAAGGCATCACCCAGGCGCGCAAGTTCATGTCGGCGGCGCGCGGCGTGGCCCGCATCAAGCCCGTTATCGTGCTGAAGGGCGGTCGGCACGCCGCGGCGGCGGCCGCCACGGCCTCGCACACCGGCTCGATGGCGGGATCGGCCGCCGTCTACGACGCGGCCTTCGCGCGCGCGGGGCTCGTGCGCGTCCTGGGCCTCGGCGAGCTGTTCGACGCGGCCGAGACGCTGGGGCACGGGCTCGCGCCGCGCAACGAGCGGCTGGCGATCCTGACCAACGGCGGTGGCTCGGGCATCGTGGCAACCGATCTGCTGATCGACGAAGGCGGCGAGATGGCGACGCTTGCGCCGCGCACCGTCGCCCAGCTCAACAAGAAGATGCCGCGTGCCTGGTCGCGGGCGAATCCGGTCGACATCGTGGGCGACGCCGACGGCGCGCGCTACGCCGCGGCCCTCGATGCGCTGGCCGACGATCGCGGTGTCGGCGCGGTCTTGGCGATGAACGTGCCGACCGCGCTCGCCTCGTCGGTCGAGGTGGCACGCGCCTTGGCGGGCGCGCCCGGCGCCAAGGTCGTGCCGGTGATCGGCTGCTGGACCGGCGGGCCCGAGGCGCAGGCCGGTCGGCACGTGCTGCACGAGGCGGGCATCCCGGCCTTCGACACGCCGCTGCGTGCCGTGCGCGGCTTCATGCACATCGTCGAGTACCGCCGCGGCCAGCGGGCGCTACAGCGTACGCCGCCGTCGGTGCCCGAATCGCGTGCCGACGCCGACCTGGTGCGTTCGATCGTGCAGGGTGCGCTGGCCGAGAAGCGCAGCATCCTGACCGAACCCGAGGCCAAGCGCGTGCTGGCGGCCTACGGCATTCCCGTGGTGCAGACCGAGGTGGTGCTCGGCGCGGAGGAGGCTGCCGCGGCGGCGGCGCGCATCGGCTTTCCGGTGGCGGTGAAGATCCTGTCGCGCGATATCACGCACAAGACCGACGTGGGCGGCGTGGCGCTCGATCTCGTCTCTGAGCAGGCCGTGCTCGACGCGGTGCGCGAGATGACGGGCAAGATCCTGGTGATGGCCAACAGGGCGCGCATCGATGGCTTCGTGGTGCAGCCCATGATCCGTCGGCCGCATGCCGTCGAGCTGAT
>SCVT01000146.1 GCA_004296815.1 Reyranella sp.
GAAGCGGCCTGGCGGATGCGGTTCTCGTGCACGAAGGTCTGCGCCACGTCGAGGCCGCGGCCTTCCTCGCCCAGCATGGTCGAGTTCGGCACTGTCACGTTGGTCAGCGACACCTCGGCATGGTCGCTCGGCATGTTGAAAGTCCACCACATGTGCTCGATCTTGAAGCCGGGTGACTTCACGGGCACGAGGAACGCCGAGATCCCGCGCGCATCGCCTGCCTTGCCCGAGGTCCGGGCGAAGACGAGATCGACAGTGGCGGTGTGCATGCCGGTGTTGAACCGCTTCATGCCGTTGATCACCCAGTCGTCGCCCTGCTTGACGGCGGTGGTCTCCATGAACGTGGCATCGGAGCCGTGCAGGGGCTCGGTGAGGCCGAAGCCGATCCGCTCCGTTCCCCTGAACATGCCTTCGATGTAGCGGTCCTTCTGCTCCTGCGTGCCGAAGCGATGCAGCAGCAGGGCAACCGGGAAGTTGCCGACGATCGAGCTCTCGTTCTGCAGGTCGTTGTGCAGGCCGAGCCCCTTGTGCGCGAGATGCTCGCGGATGATCGCCATGGCGAGGTTGGAGCCCGCCTTGCCGCCAAGTTCCTTGGGCAGGCCGAAGCGCAGGTGGCCCGCCTTGTCGGCGCGGCGCTTCATCTCGGCGAGCAGCTCCTCCCATTCCTCGCGCGGCTGGCCGTCATTGTCCCAGTCGGTGCGGGCGTGCTCGCGGCGATGGTCGAAGAAGCGGATATTGTCGTTCTCGCGCTCGAGCGGCCGGATCTCGCGCTCGATGAATGCGTCGAGCTCGACCAGATAGGCCGCAATATCGGCGGGAATGTTGAAGTCCATGGGCCGCTTCCTCCGTTGGGCGGAGGAGTTTACGCGGCCGGCAGGTCGACCCGGAAGCGGCTGCCGCCGCCCTCTGCCGCAAGGCAAACCGCGTCGCCGCCGTGGCGGCGGGCGATGTCGAGGACGAGAGCGAGGCCCAGCCCGCTGCCGCGGCCCGATTCCTTGCCGCCGGCCAGGCGATAGAACGGCTCGAAGATGCGCTGCCGCTCGGCCTCGGGCACGCCGGGGCCGCGGTCGACGACTTCCAGGACGGCACAGTCGTGCTCGCGCTTCACGATGACGTCGATCGGGCCGTCGCCGCCGTAGCGCCGCGCATTCTCGACCAGGTTGCGCACCAGCCGACGCAACAGGACGCGATCGCCCTGGAGGATCACCGGCTCGCCGTCGGCCTCGACGTCGTAGTGCGAGGCCTCTTCGGCGGCGAGCGCCAGCAGGTCGACGGGCTCGCGCCGTTCCAGGATCGGCAACGCCTCGAGCCGGCTCGCGAGCAGGATCTGCTCGATGAGCTGGTCGAGCTCGGCCACGTCCTGCTTCAGCGATTCGCGGGTCTTGGCGTCGGCGTTCTCGCCGAGCAGGGAGGCCGCGACGGCGATGCGCGCGAGGGGCGTGCGCAGCTCGTGGCTGGCATTGGCCAGCAGCAGGCGGTGGGCCGAGACCAGCTCTTCGATGCGCTGGGCCGAGCGGTTGAAGCTGGTGGCGAGAGCGGCCACCTCGTCGCGGCCCTCGACCTTCACACGGGCCGAGAGGTCGCCGCCACCCAGCTGCTCGACGCCGGCCTTGAGGCGTTCGAGGCGGCGTCCCAGCCGCCGCACGACGGGGAAGGCGCCGACCGCCACGGCGATCGCCACCAGGCCGAGGCCGGCGGCGATCCAGAGGATCGGGTTGGGACGCTCGCGCAGGTGGCGCGCCACCAGCCAGCGGCCGTCGGGGAGCTGCAGGCTGAAGGTCGGTCCGCCGGGGCCGCGGCGCCAGCCGGTGCGGGCCCGGTTCGGGTTGAAGGGCGGCGGCGGCTTGCCGGCCATGGCGATCATGTCGCCGTTGGGCTTGTAGAGCGCGATGTCGAACTTGAGCTTGCGATTGAGGTCGGTGACGGCCCGCTGCTGATCGGCCTGTGGGGCCGACTCGTCGGGCATCAGCGCGGCCGTCAGCGCCGCGGCGACGTCGAGATATTGCGGCGTCCGGTTGTCGTCGTCGGCGACGCGCCACAGCAGAAGCGCGGCCGCGACGAACACGGCCAGCACGACCAGGATGGTGGCGTAGAACTGCAGGTAGAGGCGCGTCATCGTCCTAGCGGTCCTGGTCCTTGGCGAAGACGTAGCCGGTACCGCGTAAGGTCAGGATGCGGCGCGGCTTCTTCGGGTCGTCCTCGATGGCGGCGCGGATACGGCTGATATGGACGTCGACCGAGCGGTCGAAGGCCTCGAGCTTCTCGCCCTTCAGCAGGTCCATCAGCGCATCGCGCGACAGCACGCGGCCGGCGCGCTCGGCGAGGGCCAGCAGCAGCGCGAACTGGTAGGAGGTGATGGCGCGCTCCTCGCCGTCGACGCGGACGACGCGCGAGCCCTTGTCGATCTCGAGCCTTCCGAAGCGCAGCACCTCGGATTTTGCGGCGGTGCCCTTGCGGCGCAGGATGGCGCGCAGGCGGGCCTGCAGCTCGCGCGGCTCGAAAGGCTTGGCGAGATAGTCGTCGGCGCCGAGCTCGAGGCCGACCACGCGGTCCATCGGCTCGCCGCGCGCCGTCAGCATCAGGATCGGCACGTCGCTCTCGCCGCGCAGGCGGCGGCAGAGGTCGAGCCCGTCGGCGTCGGGCAGCATGAGGTCGAGGATCACCACGTCGAAGGACTCGCGCTTCAGCAGCGACTCGCCCTTCGCGCCCGTCCCGGCGACCGTCACACGAAAGCCCGCCCCGCCGAGATAGTCTGAAACCATCCCGGCGAGGCGGTCGTCGTCGTCGATCATCAGGACGCGGGCGGCCATCTCCTCAGTATCGGGCCGCGCCATGTCCCTGTCAGCCCTTGCGCTTGCCTTCGAAGCGGGCGTTCCACTTCTCGAAGAAGGCCTTGCGCTGGTCGGCGTTCAGCACGTTGCCGGCGTCGACCAGGGCCTTGGTGAAGCGCTTGGAGCCGTCGTCCATCAGCTTGACCTGCTGGGCGCGGATCGCCTCGACCTTGGCGGTGTCGATGGTCGGGGCGCTCATCGCCTCGGTCAGCGACTTGCGGATCTCGGCGCGCTGGGTGCGCATGCCCTTCATGTCGGTGAACGCCGCCTGAAGGATGCCGGTGATCTGCTTCTTCTGGTCCTGCGTCGCGGTCGTGCCGTCGAGCGCCTTGTCCACGCGCTTCTCGATGCGCTGCTGGAACTTGGCCGGATCGAAGTTGGCACCGTCGGCGCGGGCGAAAGCCGGAGCGCCGGCGCCGACCGCGAGGCTGCCCGCGAGAAGAGCCGCCATCATCGTCTTGAGAGTGAGAGAGGTCATTTCTGTCTCCATCGGTTTTCGGGTGGCTTCCCCGTGCAGCGAACATGGGAGACGGCGGTTTCGCGCCAGTCTCGCCCGGGTAAAGTTGTGTAAAGTCGCGGCGCCATGACGATTCTCCAGACCGACCGCCTGACGCTCCGCCCCCTGGTGCCCGACGACGCCGAAGCCTATGTGGCCATGCGTTTCCACCCCGAGGTGGCGAGGTGGCTGCCGCCCGCCCGCGAGGCCGATCCGCTGGCGGCGGCGCAGGGCACGATCGGCCGTTTCGCCGAGGCCTGGCGCGACGAGGGCTACTCGCCGTGGGGCGTGTTCCAGGACGGCCGACTGATCGGCCATGCCGGCCTGAATTACGTGCCCGAGTTCGAGGCGACCGAGGTTCTGTGGGCGCTGCATCCCGACGCCTGGGGCAGGGGCTATGCGACCGAGGTGGCCAAGGCGGCGCTCGGCTTCGGCTTCGAGACCGTGGGCCTCGATCTGATCTTCGCCATCACGATGGAAGACAACACCGCCTCGCAGGCGGTGATGAAGCGCATCGGCCTCAGCTACAAGAAACGCGTCGAGTACAAGGGCTTCAAGGACGTCGTCTGGTTCGACGTCGATCGTGCGGCCTACGAGGAGAGCACCCGCATCGCCGCGCGGTGAACCGCGGCGTCGCCGGCGGCGATCACCGAGCCGTCGGAGTTCATGTCGAGCGGCTTGCCCTTCCAGTCGGTGATCGTGCCGCCCGCGCCGGTGATCACGGGGATGAGGGCGGCGTAGTCGTAGAGCTTGAGGCTCGCCTCGACGACCAGGTCTACATGGCCCGCGGCCAGCAGGCCGTAGGCGTAGCAGTCGCCGCCCCAGCGGAAGAGCTTCACCTTCTCGGTCAGCGCTTCGTGCGGCTTGGCATAGGCGCCCGGGAACATGCCGGGCGAGGTCGAGTAGAGGTAGGCCTGGTCGAGGTCGCGGCAGGCGCGCACACGGATCGGCTGGCCGTTGAGCGTCGAGGGCTCGCCCTCCACGCCCAGCCAGCGCTCTTTCAGGATCGGCTGGTCGATGATGCCGAGCACCGGCTTGCCGCGATGGAACAGGCCGATCAGCGTGCCGAACAGCGGCAGGCCGGTGATGAAGGCCTTGGTGCCGTCGATCGGGTCGAGCACCCAGACATAGTCGGCGTCGGTGCGGACGGCGCCGTGCTCCTCGCCGAACACGCCATGCTCGGGCACGTGCCTGGCCAGGATCTCGCGCATGGCCGTCTCGGCCTCGCGGTCGGCGATCGTGACGGGGCTCTGGTCGGTCTTGTCGTCGACCGTCACGCCGGTGCGGAAGTAGCGGGCCGCGATCGGCCGCGCGGCATCGGCCAGCTCGTTGGCCAGTCGGACGAGGTGCTGCTCGACCACCTGGCGCTGCCGCCTTACGGCAGCGGCTTGGGCGTCTCGGCCATCGTGCGCAGGTAGGCGATCACGTCGGCGCGCTCCTGCTCCTTGGCGAGGCCCGCGAACGCCATCTTCGTGCCGCGCACATAGGCCGTCGGCTTGAAGATCAGGTGATCGATGTCCTCGTAGGTCCAGTCGCCGCCCTTGGCGGTCATGGGCGAGGAGTAGCTGAAGCCCGCGTGGCTCGCCTTCTTGCGGCCGACGATGTCCCACAAGTTGGGGCCGACTTTGTTGGCGCCGCCCTTGTCCGTGGTGTGGCAGGTGAAGCACTGCTTCATGAAGATGGCCTTGCCGGCCTCGACGTTGGCGCCGGCGAGCTTCGGGCCGATCGGCGGGATGTCGATGGGAGCGGCCGCGGCGGCGGTCTGCGTCGGCGCCTCGTTCGAGACGGCGAGCGCCGGCTTGTCCAGCTTGTGCGGATGCACGACGGCGTTGGAAACCTTGCCCACCACCATCGCGAACAGGGCGGAAGCCAAAACGCAGCCCGCAACCGTATTGAAACTGGCCATAGTCGAATCCCGGATAGGTCTTACGGACGTTGCTGTAGCATGCCCGTGCAGCCGCCAGTAGTATCCGATAGCGGTAGGCGGCTCGCGCGGCGGAACGTCGCAAGTGCCGGATATTACGAGGTTTTTCGCCTATCGAGGGGCCTCGGGAACAAGACCGCGGGGGAGTTCGGCAAGATGGCCAAGAGACGGGTTGGCAAAGGGGGCGGCAAAGCCGCCGCCAGCAACATCATCGCCTTCCAGGGCGAGCCGGGCGCCAATTCGGACATGGCCTGCCGGGCGGCGTTTCCCTACATGACGACCCTGCCGTGCCCGACCTTCGAGACGGCGATGGCCGCCGTCCAGGGCGGCAAGGCTGAACTCGCCATCATCCCGGTCGAGAATTCGATCGCCGGCCGCGTCGCCGACCTGCACAGCCTGCTGCCGCACACCAAGCTCAAGATCGTGGCCGAGCACTTCCAGCGGGTCGAGCATTGCCTGGTCGCCCTGCCGGGTGCCTCGCTCAAGACCATCCGGACCGTGAAGAGCCACGTGCAGGCGCTGGCCCAGTGCCGCAACTTCCTGAAGACGCATCGCTTCCAGCCGCTGGTCCACGCCGACACGGCCGGCGCCGCCCGCGAGATCGCCGAGATCGGCGATGCCAGCGTCGGCGCCATCGCCTCCTCGCTCGCCGCCCGCATCTACGACCTCAAGGTGCTGGCCAAGAACATCGAGGATGCCGACCACAACACCACGCGCATGCTGGTCTTCTCGCGCGACGAGGCGACGCCCGACTGGCGCACCGTGCCGTGCATGACCGCCTTCCTGTTCCGTGTGCGCAGCCGCCCCGCCGCGCTCTACAAGGCGCTGGGCGGCTTCGCCACCAACGGCGTCAACATCGTGAAGCTCGAGAGCTACCTCTCGGGCGCGCGCTTCGAGCAGGCGCAGTTCTACGCCGAGGTCGAGGGCCATCCCGAGCAGCGGGCGCTGCATCTCGCACTCGAGGAGCTGGAGTTCTTCTCCGAGAAGGACGAGCTCAAGATGCTCGGCACCTTCCCGATCAATCCCTTCCGGCGCAAGGGCTGGGAAGCCCCGACGCGACCCGGCACCTGAGGTCCTGCATGGCACAGCAGCCCGTCCGCATCGCACCGTCGATCCTCTCCGCCGACTTCGCAGCGCTGGGGCGCGAGATCGAGGCGGTGACCGCGGCGGGCGCCGACTGGATCCACGTCGACGTGATGGACGGCCACTTCGTGCCCAACATCACCATCGGCCCGATGGTGGTGAAGGCGCTGCGCAAGCACAGCAAGCTGCCCTTCGACTGCCATCTCATGATCTCGCCGGTCGATCCGATGGTGCCGGCCTATGTCGATGCCGGCGCCGACGTGATCTCCTTCCACCCCGAGGCCGGCCCGCACATCCATCGCACGATCCAGCTCGTGAAGAGCCTGGGCAAGAAGGCGGGCGCCGTGCTCAACCCGGGCACGCCGCTCTCCTCGATCGAGCACGTGCTGGGCGATCTCGACCTGGTGCTGTTGATGAGCGTCAATCCGGGGTTCGGCGGCCAGGCCTTCATCGAGAGCCAGCTCGCCAAGATCGCGGCCCTGCGCAAGGCAATCGATGCGCTGGGCAAGCCGATCGACCTCGAGGTCGACGGCGGCGTCAACGTCGAGACGGCGAAGAAATGCATCAAGGCCGGCGCCGACGTGCTGGTCGCGGGCACGGCCGTGTTCAGCGGTGGTCCATCGAAGTACGCAGCGAACATAAAGGCGCTGAGATCATGAGGATCGGGGCATGAGCGACATCATCCTGCATCACTATCCGCTGTCGCCTTTCGCCGAGAAGGTGCGGATCGGCCTCGGCCTCAAGCAGGCGGCGTGGAAGTCGGTCGAGATCCCGCGCATCATGCCCAAGCCCGACCTGATGCCGCTGACCGGCGGCTATCGCAAGACGCCGGTGATGCAGATCGGCGCCGACATCTACTGCGACACCCAGCTCATCATGCTGGAGCTGGAGCGGCGCCTGCCGTCACCGGCGTTCCTGCCCAAGGGACGCGAGGGCGAGGCGCGCGCCCTCACCATGTGGGCCGACCGCCTGATCTTCGGGCCCGCCGTCGGTGTGGTCATGAGCCAGGTCGCCGACAAGTTCGGCGAGGACTTCAAGAAGGACCGCAGCGAGTTCTCCGGCCGCAGCTTCGACACGGCCCGCCTAAAGGCGGCGCTGCCGATCGTGGTCGACCAGACCTATGCGCTGCTGTCGCTGGCCGAGCAGATGCTGGGCGACGGCCGCAAGTATCTGCTGGGGGCCGAGCCGTGCCTGGCCGACTGCGCGCTCTTCAATCCGGTGTGGTTCATCAACCAGCATCTCGGCGCGACGGCCAAGCCTCTCGACCGGCTGCCGAAGCTGATGGCCTGGTTCGAGCGCATGAAGGCGGTCGGCAACGGCCGGCGCACCGACATCAAGGCGGCGGAGGCGCTCGACATCGCCAAGGCGGCGACGCCCGCGCCGGTGGCGGTCGATGCC
The DNA here is from genome assembly GCA_004296815.1 of Reyranella sp. Classification (GTDB taxonomy): domain Bacteria; phylum Pseudomonadota; class Alphaproteobacteria; order Reyranellales; family Reyranellaceae; genus Reyranella. The sequence goes on from SCVT01000146.1 coordinate 7,733, forward strand.
GGCGATCCGACCGGCATGATCGCGGGCCAGAAGCTTTCGGTGACGCCCGACGATACCGGCAGGGTGCCGGTCACCGGCACCCTGGTCGGGCTGACGGCGGACCGCATCTCGCTGGCGCGTCACGACGAGCGGGTGGGTGACGTCGTCGTCCACTTCCCGCGCGCCGGCTTCCTCGTCACGCCGGCCTAGAGCGCCGCTTCAGATCAGCTCCACGCCGACTTCCTGGCAGAGGCGGCGGAAGGCCTTGACCGAGCGCGAGGTCGCGTTGCGCGCATCGGCCGGGCAGTGGGTCTCGATGCAGGCCAGGATCTCCTTCGACCCATGCTCGGCCTTGGCGACCTCGCCCAGCAGGCGACGCAGCTCGTCGGCCCAGGGGACGTCGCCGTCGCCCAGCGGCACGGTCTTCCGGGCCTTGGTGTCGCGATCCTTGAGGTGGATCTGATCGACCCGCGAGGCGATCGCGGCGATGTCGGCGTCGGACGGTGGCTTGTCGATCGCCCAGGCGTTGCCGATGTCGACGAGAGGGCGCAGCACGGCGGGCAGCGGGCTCGGCGCCATCGCCTCGCCGAGCGAGGCGAAGAACTCGGCGAGATCGCCGATCGTCGCCATGTTGCACACCGGCTCGTTCTCGATCTCGACCGTCATCGAGTAGGTCGAGGCGAGGTCGATAAGCCGTTCGAAGGAGCCGAACACGTCGCTCGGCTTGTAGCCATCGTAGGTCAGGTAGCTGAACACGCGGACGCGCTCGGCGCCCAGCACGACCGCCATGTCGAAGGCATAGACCAGCGGATCGTCGGCGGGGCAATCGGCGGGATCGAAGGCGAAGTCGATCTTGCCGCCAGCCGAGGCCTTTCCGGGCGCCTGCCACTTCAGCAGCGGCGACACCAGAGTCGGCACGGTGATGCCTTCCTTGCCCAGGGTGCGTGCGATGCCGCCCACCTCGTCGAGCGTCATGCCGAGCAGGTTGCGCCCGCCCAGGGTGCGCATGTCGAGGCGCGTGACCTGGTGTTCGTGGCAGAAGGAGATCATCTCCTCGAGGGAGGGACCGATTTCATCGCCGATGACGGCGAGGGAGAGGCGGGGCAGGGACGACATGGCAGGCAACCTACTCTAAAGTCGGTGTGCCAAGCGAGGGAGATGGCATGAGCGACGAAACGGCGATCTTCGTGGGCGCGAGCGCCGCCGACCAGTATCTCCTGCTGAAGTACGCCAATCGCCACGGGCTGATCGCCGGCGCCACCGGCACCGGCAAGACCGTCACCCTGCAGACCATCGCCGAGGGTTTCTCGGCCTACGGCGTGCCGGTCTTCATGGCCGACGTGAAGGGCGATCTCTCGGGCATCAGCCAGGCCGGCGGCGACAATCCGCGCGCTCTCGAACGCGCCAAGCAGCTCGGCATCGAGGCCTATGCCGGCCGCGCCTTCCCGACCGTCTTCTGGGACCTGTTCGGCGAGAAGGGCCACCCCATCCGCACGACGGTGAGCGAGGTCGGGCCGGTGCTGCTGGCGCGCCTGCTGCAGCTCAACGAGACGCAGGAAGGCGTGCTGAACATCGTCTTCAAGATCGCCGACCAGCAGGGCCTGCTGCTGCTCGACTTCAAGGACTTGCAGGCGCTGCTGCAGTGGGTCGCCGAGAACGCGGGCAAGCTCACGACCGAGTACGGCAACGTGAGCAAGCAGTCGGTCGGCACCATCCAGCGCCAGCTCCTGACGCTTGAGCAGCAGGGTGGCGAGCGCTTCTTCGGCGAGCCGGCGCTGCAGCTCGCCGACATGATCCGCTGCGACGCGGACGGCCGGGGCACGGTCAACGTGCTTGCGGCCGACCGGCTGATGCAGAGCCCGCGCCTCTACGCCACGTTCCTGCTGTGGCTCCTGTCGGAGCTCTTCGAGTCGCTCCCCGAGGTCGGCGATCTCGACAAGCCGAAGTTCGTGTTCTTCTTCGACGAGGCGCATCTGCTGTTCGACGATGCGCCCAAGGCACTGCTCGCCAAGATCGAGCAGGTGGTGCGGCTGATCCGCTCCAAGGGCGTCGGCGTCTACTTCATCACCCAGAACCCGCTCGACGTCCCGGAGACGGTGCTGGGCCAGCTCGGCAACCGGGTGCAGCACGCGCTGCGCGCCTTCACGCCGCGCGATCAGAAGGCCGTGAAGGTGGCCGCCGAGACGTTCCGGCCCAACAAGGCGTTTGATGCAGCACAAGCGATCACCGAGCTCGGTGTCGGCGAGGCGCTGCTCTCCTTCCTCGATGCCAAGGGCGTGCCGTTCCCGGTCGAGCGCTGCTTCGTGGCGCCGCCGCAGGGCCGCATCGGCCCGGCCAAGCCCGAGGAGCGCGCCGCCGTCATGAAGGCGAGCCCGCTCGGCGCCAAGTACGACAAGGCCGTCGACCGCGCCTCCGCCTACGAGACGCTGACCGGCCGTGTCGCCGCGGCAACGGAAGCCGCGCCCGCGCCGGCAGGGCCGGCAAAGCGCCGCGGCCAATATGGCTCCGTGCCGCCCACCGTGCCGACGAACTCAGGCCCTTGGGGCCCCCGGCCGCAGGCGCCCGCACCGGCACCGGCTCCTGCACCAGCTCCGACACCGGCGCCGAGACGCGGGTCATCGGTCCCGCGCACATCGGCAGGCCGGCAGCGCGACTCGGTCGGCGTCACGGTGGCCAAGGCCGCCGGCCGCAGCATGGCGACCATCGCCGCGCGCGAGGCGGCCAAGGCGGTGTTCGGTAAGGGCAAGGCCGCGAGCATCGGCGCCAGTGTCGGCGGCGCCATCCTGCGCGGCGCGCTGGGATCGATTTTGCGTTGAGAGGCCGACCGGCTCAGGCGAGCCGGTCGAGTTCCTTCACGATCGCGTCGCCCATCTCCTGGGTGCCGACCTTCTTGGTGCCCTGCGTGTTGCCCACCATGAGGTCGCCGGTGCGGTAGCCCGCCTTCAGCACGTTCTCGACCGCGAGCTCGACCATGTCGGCATCCTTGCCGAGGTCGAACGAGTAGCGGAGCATCATGGCGTAGGAAAGCGTCTGGGCGATCGGATTGGCCAGGCCCTTGCCGGCGATGTCGGGGGCGCTGCCGTGGATCGGCTCGTAGAGCGCCTTGCGGCGGCCGGTCGCGTCGGGCGCGCCGAGCGAGGCCGAGGGCAGCAGGCCGAGCGAGCCGGTCAGCATCGAGGCTTCGTCGGACAGGATGTCGCCGAACAGGTTGTCGGTGACGATCACGTCGAATTCCTTGGGCTGACGCAGCAGCTGCATGGCGAGCGCGTCGGCGTACATGTGCTCGAGCTTCACGTCGGAGTACTTCTCCTTGTGCAGCTTGGTCGCCTCCTCGCGCCACAGCACGCCGGTGTGCATGACGTTGGCCTTCTCTGACGACAGGACCTTGTTCTTGCGCTTGCGCGCCAGCTCGAAGGCGACGGCGCAGACGCGGCGGATCTCGCCCACCGTGTAGCGCTGCGTGTCGAACGCCTCGACCTCGCCCTGGGCGTTGGTCTGGCGGCCGCGCGGCTCGCCGAAATAGACGCCGCTCGTCAGCTCGCGGATGATCATGATGTCGAGACCCTTGACGATCTCGGGCTTGAGCGAGCTCGCGTCGACCAGCGCGTCGAACACCTTGGCCGGCCGCAGGTTGGCGAAGAGGTCCATCTCCTTGCGCAGGCGGAGCAGGCCGCGCTCGGGCTTCTTGCTGAAGTCGGCGGTGTCCCACTTCGGGCCGCCGACCGAGCCGAACAGCACGGCGTCGGCGTCGAGCGCGTTCTTCATGGCCGCGTCGGTCAGCGGCGTGTCGTGCTTGTCGAGCGAAGCGCCGCCGACCAGGTCTTCCTTGATGTCGAATCCGATCGCCCGCTTCTTGCCCATCCACGAGATGATCTTGCGGACCTCGTTCATGACCTCGGGACCGATGCCGTCGCCGGGCAGCACGAGGAGATTGCGATTCGACGCCATTGCCTTGCTTCTCTTTTCTCTAGAAGTGGTCGGAAATCAGGACGCGCCGTGCAGCCAGGGCTGGGCCTCGGCCTGCTTGCGCTCGAAGTCGTCGATATCCGCCTTCTTCTCCATGGTGAGGCCGATATCGTCGAGACCCTCGATCAGGCACTTCTTGCGGAAGGCGTCGATCTCGAAGTGGACGGTGCCGCCGTCCGGGCCCTTGATCTCCTGCTTCTCGAGATCGACCTCGATGATGGCGTTGGAGCCGCGGCTCGCATCGTCCATCAGCTTGGCGATGATCTCCTTGGAGACCTTGATCGGCAGGATGCCGTTCTTGAAGCAGTTGTTGTAGAAGATGTCCGCGAAATCCTCGGA